>JAAYEY010000141.1 GCA_012728505.1 Synergistaceae bacterium
AGCGGTGGTGCCGGGATCCAGGCAGATCTTAAAACTTTTACATCTTACGGTTTATATGGTATGAGCGTGATAACAGCACTTACAGCTCAGAATACTACAGGGGTCTTTGCGATTGTCGAAGTAGATCCTGGATTTGTTGGAAAGCAGATGGATGCGGTATTCTCAGATATTTGTCCTGACGCTGTGAAAATAGGGATGACTTCAAGTTCGCCACTTATAGAAATAATAGTGAAAAAGCTTATTGAATATAAGGCTGTAAATATCGTAGTGGATCCTGTAATGGTCTCTACAAGCGGAAGCAGGCTCCTCAAGGAGGACGCTCTCAGTTCTCTTAAAAGAAATCTTTTGCCTCTGGCAAACGTTATAACGCCTAACATACCGGAAGCCGAAATCCTGAGCGGCATAGAAATATGTAACAAAGATACGATGAGGAATGCTGCTCAAGTCATTGCAAAAACTGGAGAAATGTATGTTCTCTTAAAAGGTGGCCATTTTGAAAACAGCGCTGATGATCTTCTTATCGCTCCAGATGGGGCTGAAAAATGGTTTTTGTCAGAAAAGGTAGATAACCCCAACACCCACGGTACCGGATGTACACTTTCGTCAGCTATCGCATGCGGGCTTGCTTTAGGGCTTTCCGTTGAGGAGAGCGTCGCGTCAGCTAAGGAATACGTAACGGAAGCAATTAAACGCTTTCTTGATCTGGGCGACGGGAGAGGTCCCCTTGACCATTGCGGCAGGATTAGAAGAGAAAAATAAACAGATAAAAAATCCGGAGGCTACGCCCCCGGATTTTTTATCTGTTTATTCAGCTGTAATTATTACTGAGAGATTGCACTGACAGGGCAGGTAGCCACGCAGGCTCCGCACTCTACACATGTATCGGGATCGACCTTTGCTTTGCCGTCATCCATACTGATTGCTGTTGTCGGGCAAACGCCTACACATGCCTCGCAACCTACACAAGCATCCTGATCTACTACTGCTTTGGCCATTTTAAGAAGTCCTCCTTATAATATGTTACAAAATTATTTTGGCGGAAAAACTACCTCCCGCACTTGGGGTATTCTATATTGAAAAGGAAAATGCATCAACCCTTTATGTGAAATAAAGTGATAATAAGTTTGTAAAAAAAATTACAAACTTATTTTGTCTAACCTAGGCAAAATAAGATAAGTCAGTGTCATACAGATGATGGCTTCCGGTATCACAACGCTTGCATTGTATAAAAAAGAGTAAAGCCAAACATTCATCCCTTTAGGTGCATATTCGGAGAAAAATACTACTCCGGAAAGAACGGTTGCGAAAAGGTTCAAGATGGAAGCAACGCCCACTCCAAAGTATTTGTTTGATCTAAAGAAGCCGGCCGTGCCGATCAAGGCACTGGCAACAGGGTAGTCGAGTAATGCCTGTAGGGGGTGAACGATGTATCCCCCTAAAAAAAGCTTGAGCAGTCCTACAGCAAGTCCTGCAAAAACTCCGGATGTCCCGCCTCTTCTGAGCGCAAAAATTATAATTGGCAGCATCCCTAAACTTACAGATCCGCCCTGTGGAAGGGCAAACAATTTTACAAATGAAAGTGCAATTGAAAGTGAGACACAAAGAGATCCTTCAACCAAATTTTTTATTGGTACATTCAATGTTATACCTCCATAAGAGGAGCAGTTTTTAAGAGCGCAAAGATAGATGATAGATATTTAATAGGATTCTGTCAAATTGCTTTTAATGATAGTTTAATGTTTAAAAGATATTTTTTGTTTACAATAGCCATGTTTTTATTGACCAAGAGTTGTATCAACTTACAAAGTGGTGTTAGATTCCGGGGATTTTATTCTGAAAGGTTAGCAGTCACGTCTATTTCCTTTATATCCTATTGTGAAATTGACTAAATAAAGATAAATAATGAAAGCGCTAAGTAGACAAATCGTTCGCTGAGGTAGTAGAATTACTTAGATAAAGGAAGTAAAATTACTTGGACAGTGAGAACACTGTTTTCATTTCCTGTTATTACTTAACTTTTGTGTTAAGCGTTTCTTACGACGATCATCTTAAACAGGGAGGTGCTATGCTAAACGATTCGCTTTTTTGTTTACTGTTTTATTAGTTCTTAATTTTTTTGATAATTGAAAGGAGTGTTTTATTGCTATGGAACAACGCAAACCATCATTGGCTCTTGCTATTCTTATTTTTGTTGCAGTAGGCGTTCTTATTGCATTTAGCGTTCTTGTTTGGGAAGTTGATATCCACATCCCTCTAATTCTTGGCGCTATACTTGCAGGTTTTTTTGGAGTGTTTTACTTAAATATTGATTACGGAACTATAGAAAAAGGTATAGTTGACGGCATCATGACAGGTATGCAGGCATGCCTAATCCTTTACACAGTCGGACCTCTCGTTGGTACGTGGATCGCAAGCGGTGTAGTACCGACGATGATATACTACGGGCTCTCTATCCTCAGCCCTTCGATATTCCTTTTTGCTACTCTGGTAATCTGTTCGGTGGTCTCTCTTTCAACAGGTACCTCATGGGGAACATCTGGAACAGTTGGTATTGCCCTTATGGGTATAGCTCTTGGCCTCGGCATTCCTGCTCCTATTACAGCAGGTGTAATTATTTCAGGAGCCTACTTTGGAGACAAAATGTCTCCTCTCTCTGACACTACCAACCTTGCCCCCGCAGTTGCAGGTACAGATCTGTTCCAGCATATCAGGGCAATGGTATGGACGACCGGTCCCACATATGTCATAGTAATGGTTATCACAATAGTGATTGGATTCAGATATGCCGGTGGTACCCTGGACCTCGCGAAAATACAGGCTCTGCAGGCACTTATGGATGCTGAATTTTGGATCAGCCCGATTGCGCTACTAGCTCCTATCGTAGTCATAGGACTTTCCGCTATGAGCAAGCCTGCACTTCCCAGTCTTTATGCGGGCATCTTGGTTGCTGTAGTTTTTGCTCTTATACAGGGCGTAGGCGTTGGAGATATCCTCAATATCATGCAGTATGGCTATGTTCCATCCATATCTGCTGAAATAGCAGGTGCTGCAGAAGATGCTGCCGCTTTAGGTGCCCTCCTCTCAGCAAATGGGCTCACGATGGCTCCTGATCTGGCTGTGGCCTCTGCGAACGACATGGTCCAACTTATGGAGCGAGGCGGTCTTCAGTCGATGAACTGGACGATTTCTCTTATCCTCTGCGCGTTCACCTTTGGTTCTACCATGGAAGTCTGTGGATTCCTCAGAGTTATGCTCGAAGCGATAATGAAGCCGATCAAATCTGTTGGAGGAATGGTAACGGCTACAATCCTTTCCTGCTTTATCTGCGATGTTTTCCTTGGCGACCAGTATCTTTCAATAGCAATGCCGGGACGCATGTTCAAGCTTGCATACGACGATAAAGGACTCCATCCGAGGATGCTCTCCCGTACGCTTGAAGACTCCGGTACGCTTCTATCTGTTCTTATTCCATGGAATACTTGCGGTGCTTATCACGCAACAGTTCTTGGAGTACCAACTCTAGCCTACGCTCCTTACGCTTTCCTCAACTACCTTAACCCGCTCGTGGCAATAGTCATGACCTATATGGGTATAGGTATTTTCTGGCGCGGTAAGGACGGGGAACCTGTGAAGGGCGGAAAGACACGTCCAGCAGAATTAGTTTAACAAGAGAAGTAAAAATTGCGAGAAAGACTGCCGGGACTTGAAAGTCTCCTGGTCTCTAAATCAGGAAGGACTACCAGTAACTTTAAGACTGCGACTTTTGTAGCGATTGGTGTATATCTGTTAGGAGGAACTTTCTGGAGATATTATTCAATGGGAATAACAGAGAAAGCTCTGCCCAATATTATGCTCGGATTTGCCAGTTTCTTTGCGCTCAGGTATCAGAAATTAGTCTATGTTTCTCCGGTTGGCATGGTCAAGGAGACACATACTTGGATTACTCACCACAGGGAAGTACTGAAATGGGAAGAAATCCAATTCATTACTTTGATGCACAAAAAGATTGGTACGATGGTATTTCTGGAAAGAGATGTAGTAGGTTGGAAAGTATTTTTCGACAGAGACCAGATAGATAGTCTCAAGAAAATTTTCAACAAATACATCCCAGATGTCGAGATCAACGAGATAGACCGGTAGTTTCAAACAGACAAAGAGGCCTCCGAAAA
>JAAYEY010000142.1 GCA_012728505.1 Synergistaceae bacterium
AGGTGGTGTTACGTATATGGAACTAATGAGTAAGCTTATAGAAATAGAAAAGAGTTACAAAGAGATTGAAGCCCGTATGGGTGAACAGGATGTAGCCAACGATCAACATGAGATGCAGTCTCTTGGGAAAAAACATTCTGACTTGACTCCTATCGTAGAAGCCTTTATTAAGTATGAATCAGCCCTACAAGAAATAGAAGACTCAAAAGAATTGATTGCCGGGGATGATAAAGAGATGGCAGACTTAGCAAAAGAGGAACTTTCTCTTCTTGAGTCACAGGTGGAAGAGTTGGAGAAGGAAATACAGATACTTTTGCTGCCCAAAGACATCAATGATGACAGAAGCGTTATTATTGAAATAAGAGGCGGTGCCGGGGGCGACGAAGCCGCTCTATTTGCCGCTAACCTTTTCAGAATGTACACAATGTTTGCCGAACGCCAGAGATGGAAGACTGAAATAATATCAGCCAACGAGACAGGCATAGGTGGATACAAGGAAATCGTGTTCAAGATAGATGGCGTGGGTGCTTACAGTAACCTGAAGTTCGAGAGTGGTGTTCACAGAGTGCAGCGTGTTCCTGAGACTGAAGCAAGTGGCCGAATACACACTTCGACTGCCACTGTTGCGGTCCTTCCAGAAGCAGCGGAAGTGGATATCGAAGTAAGAACTGAGGACCTCAAGATAGATACATATCGTGCCAGCGGAGCAGGTGGCCAGCATGTTAACATGACTGATTCTGCTGTCAGAATTACACATGTTCCAACAGGAATCGTTGTGACCTGTCAGGATGAAAGGTCACAGATCAAAAACAGAGTAAAGGCCTTGCATTTTTTGAGAGCTAAACTCTATGACGCAAAGCTTCAGAAACAAAATGCCGAAATGGCAGCCGAGAGAAAAGGCCAGATTGGGACAGGCGATAGGTCTGAGCGAATCAGGACTTATAATTATTCGCAAAATAGAATTTCTGACCACAGAATAAATTTGACTCTCTACAAGCTTGATCAAATTATGGACGGGGACATATATGAACTGATTCGTGCTCTTTCTGATGCGGATCAGGCAGAGAAACTTAAAATGCTCACCGTTTAAGGTATAAGACTTGAAACTTTCTCAACTTCGTTTTGAATGTATTAGCATGCTTATCACTGGAGGAATAGAGAGACCCTTCTACGTTGTTGACATTATCTTATCAAAAATCCTCGAGATCGACAGAGCTCTTTTAATAGCAAAAGACGAAATGGAAATTCCCGCGCAGAAATGCGAGGGAATTCTTTCTATGGTTGAAAAGAGGGTAAACAGAGTGCCTCTCTCATATATTTTAGGTGAGGCGGAATTTTACGGCAGACCTTTTGAAGTTGGAGAGGGATGTCTTATACCTAGGCCTGAGACCGAGCTTCTTGTTGAAGAGCTTCTAAGCGCCTGCCCTAATGCGGTTAGATTTGCTGACTGGTGTACAGGGAGTGGCTGCATTGGAATTACGCTGCTTTTGGAAAATGATAACCTTACTGGTATCGGTGTCGATTCGAATCCCCAAGCTCTTAACTGGGCGACTTTAAATACTAAAAAATACGATCTTGAGTCAAGGTTTTCTTTAATGTTGAACTCTGACCCAGCTTTTTGTGAAATAGAACCGAAATCACTCGATTTTATTGCTGCAAATCCTCCATATATCCCATCTAAAGATCTCAATAATCTGATGTCAGATGTAAAAGACCATGAACCCATGGAAGCTCTTGATGGAGGTGATGACGGGGCTGACGTCTACCGTCTGCTTTTTTCTCGTTTGCCGTTATTTTTAAAAAATGGGGGTATCCTTGCTTTTGAAATAGGAGGCGACGAACAGTCAAAACTGCTTGAAAGTATTGCCCCTGAAGATCTTGTTCGAAGAAACAAGATCTTTGACTATAGCGGAAAAATAAGACATTTAACGTGGCAAAAGAATTTGCAATAGTATAGAATTTAGAATGTTAATGGAATGTATATAAATTTCACGAAAAAGGGGCGTTTTATATGGAAAAAAGAGAACTAGTAATTATAGGAGCTGGTCCTGCCGGCCTCACTTCTGCGATATATGGTCGCAGAGCGGGTCTTGATGTATTACTTCTGGAAAAAGGAATCCCCGGTGGGCAGATAAATGTAACGGATGAAATAGAAAACTGGCCCGGAGTGATTCACTCAGCGGGTTCAGATCTTGGAGTTTCTTTCAGGAAACATGCCGAGCATTTTAAAACAGAATTTAGAGATTGTTCAGTTACAGGCATTGAGATTCGTAACGGGAGCAAAATAGTTCTGACAGACAAAGGTGAAATTGAAGCCGAAGCAATAATCCTGGCGACAGGTGCCAGCTTCCGCAAACTCGGCTGCAAAGGCGAAGCTGAATTCACCGGCGGTGGAGTCAGTTACTGCGCGGTTTGTGACGGCGCTTTCTTCGAGGATGAAACTATCGCAGTTGTAGGTGGAGGAAACGTCGCGGTGGAAGAGGCCGGATATCTTACACGTTTTGCCACAAAGGTCTATATAATCCACAGACGTGATGAGTTTAGGGCTGACAGGCTCGCGATAGAGCAGGCATTTTCAAACCCGAGAATAGAACCTGTCTGGAACTCGGTTGTCGAATCGATCGAAGGCGATGGGCTTGTTCAAAAACTTGTAATCAGAAACGTTAAAACTAATGAAATCTCAGAATTACCTGTTGCTGGTGTCTTCGTTTTCGTCGGTACCGAACCCAACATATCCTACCTTGGTGAGCCAGGATCTCTCGTAAAGCAGACTAAAGGCGGTTGGATAGACACTAATGACAAGATGGAGACTTCAGTCGAGGGAATATTTGCTGCCGGAGACATGCGTGAAAAGTTTCTGCGCCAAGTTGTCACTGCGACCGGAGATGGGGCTGTAGCAGCGATGGCTGCATACTCATACATCACAGAACAGCTGCATCTGCGTTCTGTGCTTATAGATCCGGAACATGTTTTTGCCCTCTTTACCTCGAGCATTGACCAGGGACAGATCAACCTACAGACCGAGACAGAAAAATATGCAAAAGAAAGCGGAGTCAAAATCGCTTTAATAGACGGATACAGAAACGCTAAAATGGTTGAAAAACTCCAGATAAAAGAGTTACCTGTATTGATGGAACTGAAGAAGGGTGAAATAGTTCGCAGCGTAAAGGTCTCAGATCTGGCATCGGTAAAGGAATTTTTAAAGTAAATTTGAAAGGCGGGAGTCGATTGGGAATCGGTTGGAGAGTCAATGGGTAATCGATTGGTAGGGGCGGACGGAATAACATCGGCGAGAAAAGCCCTCTCACCGTCATTCCCGTATGCGATTGAGCGGGAATCCAGGTCCTATGAATTAAGTCCTGCAGGTGATTTTCAGCTATTAAACAAAAGCCACTGGACCTCCGTTCAACTTTGTCCGGAGGAGACGATATTTTTTGGGGTCTTTATTTATTTTTCAACCGATTACCAACCGAC
>JAAYEY010000143.1 GCA_012728505.1 Synergistaceae bacterium
GCTCTTTGCAGCTTCTGACTGGGATACATTTACTGCAGAGATGGAAAAAAGAAGCAAAATAAAAGATACGGGTGTTGCCATAATTGCTGACATGCGTGACATCGCTCCTCAAGGAACCGAGATAGAACTTTGGCATAGACTGTGGGAAGGGGAGCCCCGCTGGAGAGCTGCAGCAGCTATGGCTTTGATCGACAGAATTTTTCCGGGAGGCGATCCTTCAAAATGGGAAGAAGTTTCTGGTTTTGCCTCGAATAGTAGCGTTCAGCCAAGACAGCTTATCGCACTAGACGCATTATTTGTTGCTGTTGATTCACTCAGACAAATTACTGATGGCGTATGGGGGTCTGCATATCTGCTGCAACAATTCGGAAAGTCGGGTTGGGGTAAGGTGATGTTTATCGAAGAGATTCCCTATGGTTTCGATCAAACATTGAGGGATATCATCTCAACTACCGGCCTTACCGGTGACTGGAGTATAAAAAGGATCAGGGGTAAATTGCCTCTGCTTCCAATATACAGAGGTTACATTACAAGAGATCGTGCCGACTCAAGGAACATGCAGTATCTCGGTGGCTATGGTTCTATAGCTTCTAACGGCAGATATGCATGGGACAGAGACAGGGGCTATATCTATGAAGTTGTGGAAGACAGCCGAGATTTTTGGATAATCAGGTAAAATACGTTCTATTTTTTATTTGAATATCAATAATTTTGTTGTTAAATAAATTAAAGAGAACAGAGGGCAATTGAATGCGCCCTCTGCTCCTTTTTTGGTTGACCTTAATTTTCATCCTTTATCGCTTCAAAAGCCAAATCGAAAACGGCTGCAATAGTAGCTAAGAAAAAACAGAAAACAACCAACGGGGTAGACCAAAAAAATTGACAGAAAGGTTTATTTTTGTGGGAATATAGCTCTCTGGCCGACTCTTACGAAAAAGGAATCGGAAAACAGAAGTTATTTTTGTTGTGGCATTATAGATTTCCGCAGTTCTATCTCAAAGCATTATCTGTTATTACAGGAACCTAATCAAGGGTATAATGGCAACTAAAGATCAAACATGGACTTTATGGTTTTATGTAGAGGTAAAATTATCTTTGGAAGCTATCCCTTCATTGCAAGACATTAGCCTTTTCGCGGCTCCGGCAAAATGGTACACCCAGTTTTACTGGGATTATTTAACAGGTGGCGAAATAATTCATTCACAAGCTTAACCTAATCGATATCTTTTTAGGAGGAGTCACTGTGTCGAAGAATAAAGAGTGGTACTACATAATATCAATCGCATTTAGCTACGTTGTCGCAAACTTTGGTGGATCTTTTGCCTCTGGACGAGAGGTGGTAGAATATTTCGTCCGATATGGGGCAAAGGGGTTTTGGGGGACTTGGGTCAGCATATTCTTGTTTGCTTATTTGGGCCTAGTAGCGCTTGATTTGGCGCGTCGTTGGCAAGCATTCGATTACCATACCTTTGTGGTGAAGCTTTATGAAGAATTTTTACCTAAGCCTGTTGCTTCGCTCGGGTTTTGGGTTTTCGAAGTGGTCTACCTTGTTCTCTGTATTTTAATTCTTGGCATTATCACAGCAGCAGGCGCTTCGTTGGCGACCGAAGAATGGGGGCTCTCTTATACTGCTTCTAGCCTCATAATGGCTTCTGCTGTTCTCCTAGTAGTTGGTTTTGGTGCTGAAGTCATCAGAGCGTTTAATTTTACTATTACTTGGGTATTGCTTCTTTCTGCTGTTGTTGTTCTAGCCGTAGCCTTTAAACCCATCAGCGGTAATTCTTTTCAAGTGGTTGCTTCAGGAGTAGGACCTGAAGGAGTGGGGTGGTTCATGAGCTCTATTTTGTATGTGGCTTTTAGTCTAATTGGAGTCGTAATGATAACATCTCTCGCAGAGCCACTGACCAGACGATTTGCTTCTATCACTGCAGGGGTTCTTGGCGGTGCAGGTCTTGGTGTCTTGATTTTATTTGAGTATTTCTCTGCAATGGCCTATTATCCTGAGATTCTTAATGAAGTGCTGCCACTGTGGTTTGTTTGTTCTAAGACAGGCTCTTTGGCCGTTAGAATTTCTTATGATTTAATGCTCTTAGGTGCCATACTCACAACGGGTATTGCAGTAACTTTTCCACTGGTCAAACGTTTCAAACTTTTGTTGGTTAAGAAATATGGTGCCGAGAAGGAAAATTTTTACGGTTTTATTACCACGTTGATACTAATGATAATCGGTCTTGGTATCTCTTCTTTTGGACTGATTCCATTAGTTGCAGGAGGCTTAACCATGATAGCATGGGCTTTCATGGTGGTATTCTTGCTCCCTTTGCTTATATTCGGTACAAAAGTGTCATTTTTCAAAAAAGAAAAATAAGAACGGAGAAATTGGATAAGGCGAGTATAAGATGAACATATCCTCTGAAGAACAGGGGAAAATTATGGCTTGATGTTTACAGCGGGAATTATTTGAGGGAAGTATTACACCTCTGAACGATTTTGTTTGGACTGAGCATAGGCGCTATACCAACCATTTTAGCTGGGTTCAGTTTTTGTCTTTTATAGCTTCAAAAGCTAAATCGAAGATGCCTGCAATAGAACCTATGAAGAGATAGAGAGTGGCCAGACTGAATACAGTGACGCTGTCTTTCACAGAAAACACAAAGCAGTATTCGAAACTGCTGCGCATAAGAAGATCATATGTCTGCCCCACCATCCCTGCCAAAAAGAGCATAGTCCATATCTTAGGCTTCATCCCACCGCATTTATAAAATACCCAGAAAACAAGAATTACCGGAGGTATTATTATGAATGCCCTCTCGCGAACCGAAATGTTTGCCATTATTTGAGAAGCTTCTGCAAGAGTGTAAGAGATGGGACCTAATTCCAAACTGATGCCTTTATTTGCGAAAAGTTTAGAGAATCTATCCAGTGTAAACAAGATAAACACTCCAGCTGACCAATTGTCTTTACGTATTTGTCCTTTCATTTTTTTCCTCCTATTTGGATTTCTTGTAAAAGAAGCTTTGACAGTATATCATCTTAACAGGGCCCGATGGCCTAAATAAACATATCAAAGGTCTGTTTTATATCGTTTAATGGAGGTGCAAGGATGGGCTATGGAAAA
>JAAYEY010000144.1 GCA_012728505.1 Synergistaceae bacterium
ATGTCACGTTATCCTTGGCAGAAGGCGCTTGGAGGGGAAACTGTAGAGGACAAGGAGATAATAGACAGATCCCTTGAGACAGCAGGAGTCATAAATATTGCTGACCGTCAGCTGAACAGTCTCAGCGGGGGAGAACGCCAAAAAGCGCTTATTGCAGCGGCTCTGACACAGAATACAGATATCCTTTTCCTTGATGAGCCGACCAACTTTCTGGATTACAGGCACCAGGTTGAAACCCTTGAGCTTATAGAAAAGGTAAACAGAGAACAGGGTAAAACTATACTTATGGTAACCCATGATATTAATCTTGCCCTCCATGGAGCCGATGAAATCCTTGCTATAAAGCAAGGCAAGAAGGTCTGGCAGGGTCACAGCACAGAACTCCTCGAAAAAGATCTGTTGTCAAAAATATTTGATACAAATTTCAAAAGCTTTCTTTCAGATAATCAACTGATACCATATGTCGCGCCTAAGGGGCTTGTAAGATGAAACGTTTTGCCCTGCCATTTTTATTTATCTTCTCCCTTGCTGTTGTTGTAGCCACACCCTTTATTGGGATGCAGCAGATCCGCATCTCTGACCTTTTAGCGGGCGGGGACGAGAACATCATGCGAATTATGTGGGAACTGAGGGTGCCGCGAGTCCTTCTTGGATGGATAACGGGTTCAACTCTGGCTCTTTGCGGACTGATCTTTCAGGCTCTTTTCAGAAACCCTCTGGCTTCTCCCGACATGCTTGGTGTTTCGACGGGAGCTGCTTTTGGTGCAGTCGTATACATACGGACCGGACTGGTATTCTCTATCTTCAATATTGTTTCGGGGCTCTCTCTGGCAGCTTTTGGCGGTGCGTTGATTGCGACCTTTGCTATATACGCAGCCGGTAACCTAAGAAGGGGCGGAATGTCTGAGGCGACTCTGCTTCTTGCCGGTGTTGCGATGAGTTTTCTTTTTGGCAGCCTAAACATGATAATACAGTTTACAGGAGGTTATATAGACACATTTAGGATGATGAGATGGTCAATGGGAGGTATCCAGGCTGTTGGATTCACCCCCGTATTGGCAACGCTTCCCGCCCTGGTTGTTATTTTCGCCGTTGCTTTTATTATCGCGCCTGAGCTTAATCTCTTTGTCTGTGGAGAAGATATAGCTGCAAGCCGAGGAGTCTCTGTGGTTAAGCTTAGAAGGCTGCTCTTCTTCTCAGTGTCGATAGTGATTGGAATTAATGTGGCAACGTGCGGTCCGATAGGTTTTGTAGGGCTTCTTGGCCCCCATATATGCAGAAAATTTGTTGGGACAGACCATAGGAAGCTTGCAATAGCTTCTCTGTTTTTCGGAGGCGCCTTCCTTGTAATATGTGACACAGTGGCGCGGATTCTCTGGGCTCCGGCGGAAGTTCCTGTCGGTGTTCTTACTTCCTTCATAGGTTCTATCTTCTTCCTATGGCTTCTCGTAAGAGCAAAACGTTAAATACTGAACTTCCCCACCGTCTTTCCCGCATGATTCTGAGCGGGAAACCAGGTTCACGCCCCGTCCCGTTTTCTCCGGGCGCAACTGATCGATTGGGACCATGCAGAGAAGACGAAAAAGAGGAACTTA
>JAAYEY010000145.1 GCA_012728505.1 Synergistaceae bacterium
AAAAATAATGACAGCCACTCTCCACCTCTCGCTGGCGGATCAGACAGGAGATTCTGCAATAATAGAATATATAGCCGGCAAGCCTGTTATTCATCATGACAGACGTTATGTTGTTATGACAAATGATCCTACGTTTGAAAAGCAGGCGGAAAATTTGAAGCAATATCAGGAGTTTGGTGGTGACAAGCCTATTCCGGGGACTAATGCAGCTTCAGACAGATTCGTGCGTGCATCTTACTATATGAAACTTTTGCCGAAACCGCAGAATCTCCGTGAAGCCTTGGCCGGAGTCATCAGTGTAACAAGAAATATTTCACAGCCATTCAGGACTTCGGTTGATCCGGAAAATCCGTTTGCTTCATCTACTATTTGGAGATCAACTGCAGATCTTACTAATGTGTGTTATTACTTTGAATCGACTCAAAGTCCTTTCTTGATATGGGCAAGCCTTGCAGATTTTAATTTGAAAAAGGGTGCACCTGCAATGATGCTTGATTTACGCAAATATCCTGACTGTTTCGGAGATGTGTCCAAACAGTTTGTAGGAAAAGACCCTAGCGAAATTGTATATTTTTCGTTGAAATGATTTTTATAAGATTACGTTTTTCTAATATCAAGAAACTTATGTATTGCTGATATCAATGAACAAGCTCCGCGGGCGAATGACTGCGGAGCTTGTGATAGACTGGAGCCGCCTTCCGGACTCGGACCGGAGACCCCATCCTTAGCATGATTGTTAAAACCATAATGGACACCAGATACTAAGTTCCCTTCCTTGCCTGTCAGCGCAGATGACCTTTCTGGAATATTCTATCCCCTAGAAGGTGAGACTATATGTACCGGTATTGAACTGTATAGCGTTCTCAAAACGGGTGATGTAAAGGTGCAGATTAAAGATTTCTGTTTCTTTAAAAGCAGCGAAGAAAATACTATAAAAAAGATTATGTCTCAGGTGCTCTCAGAAAGAAACCGTTACTCAAAAGATTTACTTATGAACCTGCTTTATAAAGAAATTGCTACCAATGTTTATGGCAAGATGGCACAGGGAATTAGAGAAAAAGAAACCACAAGCATTGATGGAAAGCAGAGTAAAATGCCTAAATTTAAAATATCATCTGCTGCTTATGCGTCCTCTGCTACCGGGCTTGTCAGAGCATTATTGATGACATTAATAAACATTTTGGAATCCAATGGATGTAAGGTCATAAATGTGGTAACGGACGGTATATTAGTAGCCGTTCCCCGAAAAGAAGGTTTAAAAATATCAGTGGATGAAAATGGAATCGTTGTACTGCCAAACATTTCAGAAGTAATTGACGAACGAATCATTGCTGAAGTTGAAAATAATTATCCAATCAACCGATTTGTAGAAACATATAAAAATATCGTTAAAGATAACATTAAAGAATGGCTAACTGTGAAACATGTTGGTGATGTGGTTGGCTCATATAAATCAAAGGTATCGTGTATTTTCTATAACGATATCGAGCAAGGCAAAAGTGCTGCAGGTTTATCAATCAAGACTGGAGAGGAAATCAGAGCTATTTTTGAAGCCGACGAACTTTCTGAATTAACCCGCAACAGAACAGCCGGAGTTAATAGTATTGTTAAAGGTGAAATGTTGGATTACGTGACATATCCTGAGCAATACAAACCGAATATTTCATCGGACATTAAACGAATCTATTCCGAATCGGGGCTAGAATCGCTACTATACAAGAACATTAGCGATACTAGAGACGCAAATATGACTGTAAGAAAACGTAAGAAAAAAGGAAAAATTACAGATAACGGAACGCTTAAAACTCAGCAGCTATTGAAAGGGAAAAAACAGTCGGGAAAAATCCATCTAGTTTCTGACAAAGGAAAAGATTTGAAAGAGGCTCAAAATTTATGTAAGAGAATGACCCTGAGAGCAATAGCAAAAAGGGAAGCTTGTTTTAAAGATTTATTAGAAGCATTCAAAACGGATGCTGAGATTGCGAAGTTGCTAGGTAAGAAGGATTTAAAAAATGAGAAAAGAGCAGATTTCATTTCAGCCATAGTGCCGGATTATGTGTCTACCAGAAAAGTAATAGATGGAATTTGCAAAAAACTTAGTATTGAACCAAATGGAGAGATCTATAAACTGATCCTCGCAGAATAAAAAATTCTTGTCTACCACCTGTTTAATGCAAAATGGAAGCGTAACGAAACGTAATCAAAAAGTGTAACGGTCAATATATAAAAGAGTCCCACAATTTTGCAATGAGTAAAATTAATTAATACTCAAATAGATAGTAAGAACCTTATACCCTTCCCCCTCTCAACAAAACAAGGTTTGATGTCTATTCATTGTTTGTACATGCTAGAATTGAGACATATACTTAATTACTAGGGGGGATCTGTATGGACTTTAATAATAGCTCATCAAAGCAAAATCTTTTTAACAGCGGGATACTTGCTTTAATCCTTGTTGTTCTTCTGTACATAGCTTTTAGTGGTAATGCAAGGTATCAGTGGGAGAAGGGAATGTTATTGGACACAAGGAGAGGCACCGTATACTATTTAGATTTTGACGGAAATAATAAATATCTAGTGAAATTTGTTCTTGAAGATGGATATTTAAAGAGAAAATCAGTCCTCAGAGAAACTGAAAACCCGTTTGACTAATAATACTTGAAATCACGCAGATTAGAAACAGGACTGTACCTAATAAAAAACAGAAGAATAAAAAAAGAGTATGCACAGGTTTTATTTTGATAATGCAACTATGACAAGACTGAGCATCTTTAGTCCTTGATTTCCAGCTTACAATAAACGGTGATACACTATTAACATAATCCTAATAGGCAGTAGATTTACAATCTAAATGTAACATGGCAGTAAGAAACAAAATGTGTAATAAATTTATGTTGTATGCTACAAAGTTTTTTCATGCTAAAATTTTATAACAATTTAACTGTTAGAAGGAGATGTTAGCAATGAGTCAAGTTTCAAGAGAAATAAGTGCAGAATTTATGACACAAGTACTTACATCAGTCGAGCAGTATAAAGAATTGATTAATATTTCAAACTACGGCACGGGAGGATTGTTTGGAGCTCTAACAGGTCAGAAAAAGAAAATTGAAAAAATGTTAGATACTGCTTCATATTCAATGAGAATTAGTTGTAGTTATAGCCTTTATGCATTAATAGATGATAACTATGAAGAATTAAGAAAAACTAAAGCTAGTAAATTAGAAACAATGAAAAAAATTTACTCTGAATCCATTAATTCTTTTAAAGATACCCTTTTAACAAACGATAACTTCAGTAGAGATAAAACATTACCCAATATGTTAGATGAAATTAATAAATATGTCACTAGTGATGAACTAGACAATGTAGCTGAGAAATATATGAAAGAAAGGTGTTTAATTTAAACTCTTTAAATAAAACATAAAACTTTTATTGAATTTATTAAATGAAAATTCGATATCAACATAATTATGAATATTGAACTATCAGTCTAAATAGAACGTTTTTTAAATAGGGAGGTATTTATTTTGACAAATTCACAATCTGATGAAGATATGGATAGAAAAGAACTGATTAGATACCTGCAAGATCTTAATGAGATTGAATTCAACTTGGAATTTAAAAGCACCTTATATGCAACAAACGTAGCCAATAATGAGTTTTGTGATTTATACGACAATTTTTTTGCTCAAAAAATATTTGAACATAGTATTGTAGATTGCGTTGAAAGCTTGAGCTATCTTATAGATAAGGTAAGGGATGTAAGTCATATCCGAGATAAGGTAATGTTATTAACTGAAGTAACAGAGTTTTTAAATGAGAATTATGAATGTACTGATCTCGAACAACTGTTATTTGACGAATTTAAAAAATACTTAAATTTTTTCATCACTAGAACAAAATTATTTGAAAAGTTGTTAAGCAGTCTTCGTGCTAAATCAGTAGGTTGTTCATATTCTCTTTCTGATTATAATGCCGATTTAGACAAACTTAAAGAAGGAGAAACATACTCGGTCAATCTTGGAACATCTCTTCAACGCCTAACTAGTCAGTATATGAAATTAACAGAAAAATAACACAAGTCGTTAATATTAAGACGCAAGATTAAATATAAAAAAGCAAGGTGTTTAAAATGCAGGATGAACTAGAATCACTGGGCATAGATTTAGTTGGGGCAAGAATTTGGGACTATCCTAGATTTTGTGTAAAGTCCTAACAGGTGCAAAACGAGGCGTTTTAAATATAGGCTTGGTGCTGGTTATTTAAGCCCCAAGCCTTTTAAATTATATCCAACAAAAGACAACATGCATAGCCATATTTTCTTGGGCTATGTTTTTTAGTAAGTCAGTGAGAATCCGTATCAGATTCTGTCCTCGAAAAATACCTCCAACTGAGAGTGGATCGCGCCCCAGTCCTTGCGACGCCCTGTCCATTTCCTGGTTATGTCCATCGTTGCCAGATAGAGCATTTTGAGAAGACTGTCGTCTGTTGGGAATACAGTCTTAGATTTGGTGACCTTTCTTAACTGACGATTGAATCCTTCTATGGTATTGGTAGTGTAGATAAGGGTTCGAACTTCTTGGGGATATTTGAAATAGGTGCTCAAATTAGCCCAATGTTCCTGCCATGATTTGGATATTTTAGGATATTTCACATCCCATTTGTTTGCAAATCTCTCAAGACCGTCTAAAGCCGTTGGTTCGTCAACTGCAGCGTAAATCTCTTTTAGATCTAGCATAAGGGCCTTTATATCTTTATATGAGACATACTTGGTTGAATTACGTATTTGATGGATTATGCACTGCTGAATCTCTGTCTTAGGATATGCGGCCTCTATCGCGCCGGGGAATCCGGTGAGCCCATCTACACAGGCTATAAGAATATCTTCTAAACCCCGGTTTTTAAGGCTGTTCAGTACGGAGAGCCAGAATTTAGCGCTCTCGTTTTCTCCGACCCACATACCCAGAACTTCGCGTGTACCTTCCATGTTTATGCCTATTGCTATGTATACTGCCTTTTTTATAATCTGGCCTTCGCTGCGCACATGGTAGTGTATGGCATCCATGAAGACTACCGCATAGACGCTCTCAAGAGGTCTGCTCTGCCATTCTTTTACCAAAGGCAGTATCTTGTCCGTTATCCTGCTTATGGTGCTGTCTGAGACCGACAGTCCGTATATGTCACGGATGTGTGACTCAATGTCTGAGGTCGTCATGCCTTTGGCATACATCGATAGAATCTTCTCTTCAATATCTCCGGATATGCTTGTCTGTTGTTTCTTTATCAGTTCTGGTTCAAATTCTCCCTTGCGGTCACGGGGGACCTCCAGGTCTATCTCTCCGTAGCTTGATCTCACTTTCTTCGGGCTTGTACCGTTACGGCTGTTGTCTGTCGCTTTGTTTTTGTAATCGTATTTTGAGTAGCCAAGCTCTTCGTCCAGTTCACCTTCAAGACCATTTTCAAGGAATGTTCCTATCATTTCCTTGAACAGATCCTTGATATCCTCCATGGAACTTACATTGAGTTCCTGAAGCAGATTACTCATCTTTTCCCGCTTTGCTGCACGTTCCGGATCTTTACTTCTTCTAGCCATAAAATAATACCTCCTGATCAGTGCTCTCTATTTTGCACCGTTCAGGAGGTTTACACAATCTATGGGATGGTCTC
>JAAYEY010000146.1 GCA_012728505.1 Synergistaceae bacterium
AAATCCCGTGCAAAATAGTAAGGATTGGACTTTCTGGCATGCCTCTTAGTGAACACTACAGGCTAGGGACTCTTATCAAAAAGACTGCGGAAGAGCTTGGAAGAGCTGTCTGCGTAGTTGCGAGCGGTGATCTTTCACATGTTCTGAAAGAAGACGGCCCTTACGGCTATAAAGCTGAAGGTCCTGAGTATGACAAGAAGATAATGGATGTTATGTCTAGAGCAGCTTTTGGAGAACTTCTTGAGTTTACAGATGATTTCTGCAATAAAGCAGCTGAGTGCGGACACAGATCATTCACTATAATGGCCGGCTGTTTTGACGGTGTCTCCGTTAAACCTGAGATGCTCTCGTACGAGGGAACTTTCGGTGTGGGCTACGGAGTCTGTACCTTTCTACCGAGAGATCCTGACTCAACGAGAAGTTTCCTTTCATCTCACAAAATAAAAAACGAAGAAAAAATGGATCAATTAAAAAAACATGAAAGCCCCTATGTACATTTGGCCAGAGAAACTGTCGAAAGATATATCTCGGCAGGAAAGAGGATCCCTGTTACCGAAGGTCTGCCAGAAGAAGCTCTCAGTAAAAGAGCAGGTACATTCGTAACATTGAAAAAATTCGGTCAGCTAAGGGGCTGTATTGGCACAATATCTCCAACTGCAGCCAATATCGCAGAAGAGATAATCCAGAATGCGATAAGCGCCGCTGTAAGAGATCCGAGGTTCCCACCTGTCACAGCCTCAGAACTGAAAGACCTCGTCTACAGCGTAGATGTTCTCGGTGATACTGAAGACATAGGATCACCGGATCAGCTGGATGTAAAAAAATATGGCGTGATAGTGTCAAGCGGACACAAACGCGGGCTGCTTTTACCCAACCTTGACGGAATAGATACCGTTGAGGAGCAGATCTCTATCGCAATGCAGAAAGCGGGTATCAGAAAAGGTGAAAAGACCTCACTGCAGCGTTTTGAAGTGGTAAGGCACTACTGATATGAGATGCGTCGTATGCCCCCACCTCTGTGAGCTAAACGAGGGTCAGACCGGGCTTTGCCGGGCCAGAAGGAACGAGAAAGGAAAGGTCGTTTCGATAAATTACGGTAAAATCACATCTATCGGACTTGATCCCATTGAGAAAAAACCCCTCGCAAAATTCTATCCAGGAAGCATGATCCTCTCTGTCGGTTCTTTCGGCTGCAACATGGACTGCCCATTCTGTCAGAACTACTCTATTTCAACTGCTTCAGAAGAGAGCGTGAGTACCAAATATCTCTCCCCTTCCGAGCTGGCTCACATGGCCGAGGAACTGAAAAATAAAGGGAATGTCGGTGTGGCCTTCACTTACAATGAACCAATGATAGGATTCGAATATGTAAGGGATACTTCTGTAGAGACAAAAAAACTGGGAATGAAAAACGTAGTCGTAACTAGTGGTTCTGTTTTTCTACCTATACTTGAAGAAGTACTGCCTTTCATCGACGCCTTCAATATCGACCTTAAAAGTTTTTCAGAAGAACAGTATAAAAAACTGGGTGGAGATCTTAAAACTGTACAGAATTTTATAACCTGCGCAGCAAAAAAATCTCATGTCGAAATAACGACCTTGATAGTTCCCGGGATGAATGATACCGAAAAAGAGATGGAGGATCTCTCAAGCTGGCTGAGCGCTGTGGACAAAGCAATACCCCTACACATCACAAGGTTTTTTCCCAACAGAAAAATGTCTGACTGCGCGGCTACTAATATAGGTATCTTAAGAAATCTATACGATATTGCTAAAAAGAACCTAGATAATGTTTTTATTGGAAACGTATAGACAGTCTGTATAATTCGAACTGTTAGTACTTATATCTTTGCAGAAACGAGCTGTAAAGATTCTATTTCATCGCAAAAATTGTGTGTGAAATACCTTGGAATTTCATTAATCGGCATTTGCGGAATAAGCCACATAAGCTTTGTGACAATCGCTTCAAATCCCATATCAAGGGCGCTTATTGCTCCGGTTTTCAAAGTTTTCTGACCAACATCGTATGCCAGAAGGTCAACGCCGCCCTCAGGGCACTGAGTCGTTATTACAGAGAGGATACCAGAATCGACAGCTCTTTTAAGTCCGGGTAAAAGATTCTCTCCAATGTAGGGCAGTCCTCCCAGACCAAAACATTCAACAACTATAGCCTTTGGGCGCATATCAATAATCCTGTCAAAATAATCTGTTCTAAAACCGGGAAAAAGCTTTATGGGCATAACTTCGTTTGAGAATTGAATATCATCAGCTGAGGTTCCCGCCTTGCAAAGTGTCTCTCTGTCAATGAAGGGGGTTTTCAAAATGGAGACTTTTTTCTTTTCGGAGAGGCCAAGTTCATCGTAGTAAACTGACTTGAATGCATCGAGCCTCTTACCTGACATTTTTTTTGCTCTTGGTCCGTGGATAAGCCTGCCAGCAAACGCAACAGCAACTCCTGACTGTTTTTTTGCCAGAAGAGCTTCCATAAACCTGAAGGCATCTTCAAGATTTTTCGCAGCGTCTGTTCCTGGATCGGATATTGGTATCATTGATCCGGTAAGTATTATCGGTTTTTCGATATCCCTCATCAGATAAGAGAGGGCTGATGATGTGTATGCCATCGTGTCAGTCCCATGGGTCACTATATAACCGTCATAGGAAGTGTTTCTTCTTATACATCTTATTATTGACACCCAGTCTGACGGATTTATGTTGGAGCTGTCTTTTGAAAAAACATCGACTATATCTATATCGGCTATTTTGTAAATTCCCGGCACCTGAGCGGCCAGGGTCTCTCCCAAGTCGACCGGAAGGAGGCCCTCAGCACTTTTTCCGGAGGCTATCGTACCGCCTGTAGATATCAGCAAGATTTTCATTTGTTTACACTCCTTCAGGAGGCCCGTGTGATTTTTTTAAATACTATTCAACACTTAAAGTTTACATTTTCTTCTTTAACAATGTCAAATACTTACCTAAAATATGTGGGCCGATTTTTATCTGCCTAGCATATAAAAAAAGACGCCCCATATTCAAAGGGCGTCCCTGTCTTAAATTCAATTCAACATCAATCAGCAAGTCGAAGTGGGAATAAAATCAGGCATTTTAAAACCTTCGAGAAGCTCGTGCATCAGGTCCTTTACTTTCATTATAGATGTGACCTTTGACACGTTGCTCCCGCAGAAGAAAAGCCCATTTTCCCAGTCACCCTTATATGCGTTGACAAGAGCATCGGCGATGCAGAAAGTTTCATGTTTTGTCCTGCATAGACAGTGAGTGAGACAAGGCGTCTTGCAGGGAGTTCTTTCCTGAATACCCGCGAGGAAGCGTTTAACCATAGGACTGTTTATAGCGCGTCCGGGAAGCCCGCAGGGACTGTCTATGAGGACTACATCTTCCTCTTTGGCATCAATGTATGCCTGTTTGTACCTGTCAGAAGAATCTCCCTCTACCGTAGCGGCAAATCTCGTCCCGAGTTGGACTCCTCTTGCTCCCATCGAGAAAGCCTCTGATATATCGTTGCTGTCCCATATGCCGCCTGCAGCTATTATAGGAATGTCTAATTCTTTTTCCTTGAGATACTCGAAAAGTGCAGGCACCACAACCTTAAGCGCAAGTTCAGGGTTAGAGACTTGCTCTATGTCCCTTGCGCCAAGGTGGCCTCCCGCGGTATTCGGAGTCTCTACTACTATCCCATCTGGATAACGGTCATAATGTTTTTTCCAGCGGTTTATGATTATGTTAGCCGCTTTAACACTGCTTACTATGGGCACAAGAGCGACATCAGAAAAAGATTCTGTCAGTTCAGGAAGTTTGAGAGGCAATCCAGCCCCTGATACTATGATATCAGCGCCGGCTTCACAGGATGAGACGACTAGCGATTCATAGTCACAGAGCGCGCACATACAGTTCACTGCCACAACTCCGCCCTTTGCTAAATCTTTTGCCTGTTTTATGTATTTTTTGAGCATCATGCTGTTACGCTCAGCAAAATTTCTGCTGTTATATCCTTCTGTGAGAACGCCAAGACCGACAGAGGCCAGCGTTCCTATACCGCCTTCTGCAGCTACTGCTCCCGCAAGATTCGGACCTGATATCATGACCCCCATCCCCCCCTGTACTATGGGGTACTTGGGCTGATGTTTTCCAATCTTTAAAACAGGGAGTTCTTTTTCTTTGTTAATCATATTTTCTGATACTCCTTAAAATAAAATTGGCAAGTAAAATTACCTTCTTATCCTATAAAATTATCTGCCTGATCTTAATAGTGGAATAACGGATATGTTATTCTGTTTTTGTGATTTTGGCAAGGGTTATAGTTACGAAAAACCCTTATTACCGGCTGTTTAATTCAAGTAGGGATCTACTTAGAAAACATTTACGTATAAGATATTCAAGAAAATATTCAAGTGCTGTAAAAACCAGCTCCAATCTTTTACAGTTATATGGGGTTTTATGGTATAACTTTTCTAATATCCTTTATAATTGACCTATTCGGAGGAGTTTATATTGACTGAAAGTAAAATAAAAACTTTTTTAGGTCTTGCCACTGCAGCCGCTATATCTATGCTGGGAGTAGGAATCGTCACTTCCGTACTACCCGGAAGAGTGATATCACTTTCCGGAGGAGACGCATCTTTAGTTGGACTGCTGGCTTCGAGCTTCGCTCTACCTTACATCTTTCTTCAGGTACCTTTCGGAAACCTCTCTGACAAGTACGGCTTTAAACCTTTTTTACTCTTTGGCTATTTTCTTTCTGGAGCATCTGGCATAATTTTCTACTTTTCAGGTTCAGCCCTGCCTATCTTTATAGGACGAGCTGTCCAAGGAGCGGGAGAGATACCTGTCTGGGCCACTGCACCGGCTTTAATCTCGATAGCATACCCCCTCCATAAAGGTAAAATGATCGGTATATACACAGCTGCAATCTACTGCATGCTTGCACTTGGACCATTGCTAGTACCGGTAATGCCGAACCTCTTCGGAGAACGGGGAGGTTTTCTCTTCTTCAGTTCACTCTGTGCTTTGGCATTTATAATAATATTGGTCACTCAAAAGAACCGAAAACCATTGCCTGGAAGCGTCAAAGAATCTCTTGAAATCAAAAAGGCTTTTAGGCTTCTTAAGGACCTACCGGTCAGGATAGTACTTGTTGGGATAGCCCTTTACGGCTGCGGACAGGGACTTATGTTAAGTATTGCCCCGGGCTGGTTGGTTAGTGTAAAACAATTCGGAGGAATGGATATCGGCATTGTTTTCTCGGTTTTGTATATATGCATAGCCGGCGCCCAGTTTTTGTACGGTCCGTTATCAGACAGATATGGAAGAGAGACCTTCATGATACTTGGCCTTATATCTTCTGCTGTCGCATGGAGCCTTTTCCCTTATGCAGGTAAACTATCCTCAACTCTCTTGCTGGGTCTTGCAGCGGGATCACTTGGCGGTTTTTTCGTTTCCTCGATGGCCTTCCTCAATGAAAAAGCCCCAGACAACCTAAAGGGCACTATTTCCGGAGCCTATTATCTTTTTTGGGGTATGGGATATTTTTTAGGACCGATAGTATGCGGAATATGCGGAACCAAGCTTGGTATGGAAAAGATTTTTGTCGGCTTCGGCGCTTTTTTGTTGCTTACTGCCGCAACGATTTACCTGATATGGAGAAAAGGAGTTTCGAGAAAATACGCCTAGTCTCTCCCTCTTTCAGAAAGACCTGTTTGTTAAAACAAAAATTGATAGAAACAGCATAGCTGTATATGTTATATTGGTGTTGTCTATTAAAATGCATTAAAAGCAGAGACTTAAAGGAGCTGATAAGGTTGACGACTAAAATTGAAAGCATTCTCAAGGCTATCAAAGATGACCTTATCCCACTTACGAAAAAGGGGATAGAGGAAGGCAATCATGTCTTTGGCGGACTGGTTCTTGATGCAAAAACATTTAATACTATAGTTGCTGGAACCAATAACAGGCAAATGAATCCGATTTTTCACGGTGAAATAGACACTATCCTTCGTTTCTTTTCAATTAAAGACCATCCCGATCCTTCAACTTGTATTTTTATTGCAAGCCATGACCCCTGCTCTATGTGCATCTCAGCAATAGCGTGGTCAGGATTTAAAGAGATTTGGGTTCTTTTTGATTATGAGGATGTAGCGAAGGAATTTGAAATGCCCGTCGACCTGACCATGTACAAAGAGATCTACGGCGTTGAAGGGGCAAAGGACAACAACGCATTCTTCAAAAAGTACAGCATTCGTCATGAGGCGGAAAAAGAGCCTGACGCTAAGATCCTTGAAGAGAAGATAGCGGAGATAAAAGATATTTATTCTTCCCTCCGTGTAAAGGACTTCAGCTACCCAGGCATGTAACCAAAGAGATTCTAGGGATTAACCGAAAATAAGGAAGGGGCTGTGCCCTCTCCTTTAAAATATAATCATATTAGTTTACGGGGACGTCCAACAGTCTTTTTTTTCTCTCCCGTCAATATTTCCTCTGCAGAATTAGCTGCTCTCTCGTAGTATTGGCAGAGCGACTGTCGGAAAGGCATTTCGCCCTTCCAAAAAGGAAAATCGTTGATAACCTCTAACGCTGCTATTCGGTTTTCCTTTTCCTCAACACCATATTTAAATTCAGGAAGATCCTCACCGTACCATTTAGCGTAAAGTGTCTCTTTTTGGCAAACTTCCTGTTCCTCAGAAATAATTTCCCCGGGGTAATCAGAACCACCGCTTATGACTGAGTTTTCTTCGTCTTCCCACTCTGCATCATCTTCAAAAATAGTATCGACGTCTTCAACTGATGTTTCAAGTGTCAGTAGATTTATAAGAGACTCACGGTTGACCCCTCTAAGCTTGAGCAAAAGGAAGGGGTCATCGTCAAATACTTCGGCAAGTAGCAAAAGAACAGCAGTAATATGCTTGCATGGCGCAGCATCATCAGGACAGCTGCATTTGTAACGCCGCAGTGCGCTCTTGCTTGGAAAAAGGCTAATACCGGCCTCTTTAAAAACTTTTTCCATTTCATCAGGCATCTCGCCGGACAGAAGCCTGGCTGCAAAAGATGACCTCTCTCTGAAACGGAAAAGCAGCATGCTCATTGCTTCTTCTGACAAGG
>JAAYEY010000147.1 GCA_012728505.1 Synergistaceae bacterium
CGCAACTACTTCTTAAATCTTACTATCGTGACTCCGTAGCCTCCGTCGTGGGGGCCTCCGAGGTTGTGTTCGACTACATAGGGGGTTCTTTTGCAGAGTTCTTGGACTTCTCTTCTTAGGATGCCTTCGCCGCGCCCGTGGATTACCGTAACAGAGTCGTAGCCTGCTCTGTATGCTTGATCAAGGTATTGTTCGACTATCGGAAGCGCCTCGTCTATGGTCATGCCGCGGACCATTATCTCGCTCGGTACTCCCACAGGACGAGACATTTGAACCTGCATATACGGAAGTGCTTTAGGTATCTCTTTTTTAGGAACGAGGCTAAGCCTTGTGAGCGGAACTTCTACCTCGGCAGAGCCTGCCTGTACAAGAATTTTTTTGCCTCTAATCTCAAGAACTGTTGCAACGCCTTTGGTTCCTATTATCCTTACTGCGTCTCCCTCTTTTAGAGTTTCTTTTGTTGCAGCCACAGACTGTTCTGTTATCTTTTTATCTTCTCTTTGGACAGCAGAACTTTTTATTTTTTGGAAGTGGCTTCTCTTCTTCTCAAGTTCACGCCTTGCTGCCGGCTCAGCTTCCGCTGACTCGATGTTTTTTATTAGAGCTTTTGCAGACTCTTCCGCATTTTTCACGATACTGAGGGCTTTCTTATCAGCCTTTGCTATCAGTTCGTCCCTCTTTTCCTCAATTTCACTGACTCTTTTCATATAATCTTTTTTAAGGCGTTCCAGTTTAATAAGGGTGTTTTCTACTTCTATGTTCTCTTTTTCCAGTTTTGAACGTTTTCCGTGAAGCTCTGCTATCAGATCTTCCATAGATATTTCTTTCCCGCTAATGGCCTGCTGCGCTCTTTTTATCACTTCCTGAGGCATTCCAAGCTTACCCGCTATGAGGAGAGCATTGCTCCTTCCCGGGATGCCTATGAGGATTTTATAGGTAGGCGAGAGCGTCTTTAGGTCGAACTCAACGCTGGCAGTCTCAATGTCTGGAGTGGCAAGGGCAAATCTTTTGATCGGGTTGTGATGGGTAGTCGCCAATACCAGTGATTTTTTCTCCCGCAGCCAGTCCAAAAGTGCTATTCCAAGAGCGGCTCCCTCATCGGGGTCCGTTCCTGCTCCAAGCTCATCAAGCAGGACAAGAGAGTTAGGGCTTAAGTTTCCAAGTATCTCAGTGACGTGTTTTACGTGCGCACTGAAGGTAGAAAGGCTCTGCTCTATGCTCTGTTCATCACCTATGTCGGCAAAGAGCTCATCAATGACCCCAAGTATGGAACCATCGGAAGCAGGTATGGGGAATCCCATCCACCCCAGGATAACGCAAACACCTGCAGTCTTGAGAGCTACAGTTTTGCCTCCTGTGTTGGGACCTGTGATGACAAGTATCCTGAATTTATCTCCGCAGTTAATGTCTATGGGCACAGCCTTATCAAAGAGAAGTGGGTGCCTTGCTTTTTTAAAGTTGAAAAGTTTTTTGGGAGAAAGCTGAGGCATCGACCATCTATCCAAGCGCCTTTTCTCTGAAAGCGCATATAAGAGGTCTATGTTCCCAATCACTTTTTCAGCATCGAGTATTCCTTTTATTTTTTTCTGGATTGTTGCCGTAAGTTCCCGCAGAATCTTCTGTTCCTCGTATATTTCTGAGTTCCTGCAAGATGTGAATTCGTTGTTGATCCTTATCATTGAGTTTGCTTCCATGTAAATGCTATTTCCTGAGACGGAGCGGTCAACAACTGTACCGGGGAATATATTTAGGGCATCCGGCCTGACGAGGAAGGTGTACCTTGCGTTTCTTACTGTCATTACCTTTTCCTGAAGCATATTTGATATGGAAGGCTCGTTTATGATGGCGTGACCTTTTCTCCTTATGGACTCCCTTAGTTCCTTTATTCTATCTCTAAGGTTTCTGAGCTTTTCTGAGGCAGAGTCGTAGAGTCTCCCATCATCATCAATGACAGAGAGTTTTTCTATCTCCTCTGTAAAGTCCCTTATATCTTTGGTTATCAACGAGAAAACAGGATATTGATCTTTCTCTTTGTTGAGGGCATCTTTAATTTCCATAGAGAGTTTGATGAGATGGAGTATTTTCAAAAGTTCTTCGCCCGTCAAGAGGCCGGTTTCGTCTGCCTCGGCAAGCATGGGAGTGACAGGGGCAAGTCCGTTCTGCCAGGGAAGCTCTCCCTTTTTCTCCCTGTACTCTTCTATTGAGATGAACATTTCATGCCTTGTTCTGAGCTCATCCATGTTTCGGGCAGGCAACACTGTAAGAGCTGCTTCTTCACCTATTTCACTTCTGCAGTATTTTGAAATTAGGGTAATTATTTTTTTTATTTCGAGGCTGTTGTAAGATGATTTCTCTGCAAACATAATAATTAATCCTGCTTTTCGGTTTTTTTATCAAACAATACGTTGTCACTGGTTGGTATGTAGCCCTTCGGAGCTGACCCTCCCGTGCGGTATGGTCGAAGAATTTGTTCCAGTGTGCCCTCGGGAAGTGCTTCCGCGTTCGGAAGCAGGTTAAAATCAATCAGTATTTGCCTTACCTGTGGCCATTGCCTCCCCGCATAACGGATTATGTCGCTATTAGTCATCCAGGTGGGATTGGCAACAGGGGCAAGGAGAAGCCCTCCAATAAGTACAACATAGACTGCGATAAATATTTTGAGCAGACCTGAAAAAATTCCCAGCAACCTGTCAAAACCGCTCAGGCTGACAGCAGAGAGAAAGCCCTTCGCCAGCTTACGGATAACCGCAACAATTAAGTATATTACAAACCAAACAAGAATAATTGCCATCAGTTGTGAGACCGAGGGATTAAATCCTGTAGATGAGAATATTAGAGAACCAAACTTTCCGGAAAATTTAAAGGAAACATATACAGAGCAGAGAAAGCCAACAAGAGTAAGGATCTCACCTATAAACCCGCGAAAACAACCACGGATGATAAAGTAACATCCAAGAAGGATAAAAAAAATGTCGAGCAGATGCCAACCGGTAAGGTTCAATTATTAGACCCGTCCTCTTTAAGAGCCTCGGCAATAGAATCCACCTTGCATTTTATGTCATCGAGCTCGTGAGAGAATGACATTAGGGCAAGAAAGAGCCTCTCGTCCTGAGAAAGAGATGGCGGAAAAGAACTCACAAGTTCCTGTATCGTGGAGACTATACGGACGAAGCACTCCTCTTCAAGAGCGGTAGTGAGAGTGTATCTCTGTCTTCCGACAAGGAAAGAGTATTTCCCCTCACCAAGGCTTCGGATCTCAGGTGCTTCGTCCATTGTAAAGACTCCTTTTATTTCAAATTAGCTCTATTAATTTTCGCCTTTTTCTTCGGTTATGGAAGATACTCTGCCAAGCAGACCTTCCAGTTTGTGCTCTATTTCGTTTTTCTCCGTATCGTATTCGGTAGATCTCTTATTAAGGTCTTCCTGGAGTTGAAGTATCTCTAGGTCTCTGTCGTCAATGACTCCCTTGAGATCCCGCGCTTCCTGTTTAACTCTTTGGTTCTCTTTTTTCATTCCTTCTATCAAAGCCACTAAATCGTTTACCGCGCTTTCTAACTGATCAAACTGTTTGATCATATCAGCACCTCCTAATAATTCTATCTCTATTTTACCAGAGCTTTATGCTCCACGGACATCTCCGCCAAGTTTTTTAGACATCTTATTCATCATTTGCTTTGTAATCATTTCGATCCTTTCAGATGCCAGAGTACATTCGTCAGATCCAATTCTAGTACGGAAGGTGACTGACTTCTTTCCCTGTCCAACCTGAGGACCACGGTATTCATCTATGAAACGGATATCTTTTACCAGTTCAACCTTTGATGCAGTCTGGCAGATTTCATCCCAAGTTACCTTTTCATCAAAGACTACAGAGAGGTCAAAATCTACACAGGGGTATTCTGAAATGTGCAAGTACCTGTTATTTCTTGATGCGAGAGGCACTAGTTTCTCAACATCAATTTCAAAAATAACTGTCATGCTTCTTTTTATTCCCGCTTTACGCGCCGATTTAATAGATATGAGACCAATAACGCCTATGACCTCTCCATCAAAGAGAACGTTAAGCCAGAGTTTGTCGTCCGCCCACAGAGGTTTTGTAACCTGTGCGAAACTCAGCTGTTCCATATGGACAGCTCTGTGCATGTACTCGAGAACTCCTTTTGCCTCTCTGAATAAGAGTCTCGGATCTGACCCGACAAAAGCTCCGCCAAGATGCCTTGCCATTTCGGGCAGCTTCTCAGTCGGATCATTGATACTATGGTAATTTCTATCGGCGAAGACCTGAGTCAGCTCAAATATCCTGAAGTTTTCGAAGTATCTCAGGTTGGTGAACACTCCCTTCATTATACCGGGAATAAGTGTTGAACGAAGCTTACTCTCGTCAGGAGAGGGAGGTGTGCTGAGCGACAGCATCTCACTCGTGTCAACGCACGCAGCCTCTAAATATTCGTCCTCTGTCCAAATATAGGTGAATATTTCTTGCATACCGCATCTGAAGGCGAGGTATTCTCTGACTGCTCGCTCCATATCGATATTTCTTTGGTTGATCGGTTTATCGAGGACTATTGTGGGCGGTATAAAATCAAAATTCTCGTAGCCCATCAGCCTCGCTACCTCTTCAAGGATATCATCCGGAAGTGAGATATCTCCGGTAGATCTCCAGGAAGGAGCCTCTACTATAAGAATGTCGCCTTTGACATCTGTTATAAAACCAAGGTTATCCAACCTCTTGGTTACTTCAGCCGCTGTAAGCTCTTTTCCAAGCCTTCTGGAGAGAAATGAGAGCGGTACTTCCACTACAGAATTTGGAAGTTTTACAGGATAGGAATCGACATAGCCTGTTATCTTTGAATCGGGGAAGTATTCTTTAAACATTTTTACAGCGACCGACACTGCGTCGTTTATACTTTCAGGATCTAAGCTCTTCTCATAACGCGAGGAGGCTTCTGTCCTTATATCAAATCTTTGTGCAGTGCGACGAATTCCCATCGCATTAAAGTTTGCGATTTCAAGTATAAGTTCGGTGGTGTCCTCCATTACGGAGTCCAG
>JAAYEY010000148.1 GCA_012728505.1 Synergistaceae bacterium
CTCTTCACAAAAGAGTTTTACGGCAGCTGCTGCAAGGCACTTAGAGAAGAGGGCATCCTCGTCAACCAGCACGAATGTCCCTACTATGAGAGCTATGCCATGTCCATGAAAAGAGCCCACAAAAGGATCAGGGAGTTCTTCCCGATTACAAGGGTCTACCAGGCCCACATTCCGACATACCCTTCCGGCCACTGGCTTTTCGGCTTTGCCTCAAAGAAAAAAGATCCTATAAAGGACCTCGATGAGTCAGCGTGGAACAAACTCGGCTTAAAGACAAAATATTACAACACGGATCTCCACAAGGGCTGCTTTGCTATCCCAACCTATGTAAAGGAACTTCTTGATGCCGCGGATAAAGAATAACGATCCATCGGTCTTCATTGGCTGCGAAAGTAACTATGGCGAAGCAAAGGTCGTAATGTTCGGAGCCCCCTTTGACGGAACCTCTAGTTACAGGCCCGGTTCCAGATTTGCTGGGTCTGCAATCCGAAACGAGTCCTACGGCATAGAGACATATTCTCCTTATCTGGAAAAAGATCTTGCAGATTTTCCTGTTTTCGATGCGGGAGAACTCGACCTGCCCATCGGCAATGCCTGCGAGGCGCTCGAAAGGATAGAGGAAGCCGTTTCCGAAATAATCTCTGACAGCAAAATACCCCTCATGATAGGAGGAGAGCATCTCGTCACCCTAGGTTCTGTCAGAGCTCTTGCGAAAAAATATCCGGATCTTAATATAGTCCACTTTGACGCACATTCAGACCTCCGCGATGATTACCTCGGAGAAAAACTCTCCCATGCAACTATAATAAGGCGCTGCCATGAACTTATAAAAGGAAACGTGTATCAGTTTGGGATCCGCTCCATGACCAAAGAAGAAGATCTCTGGGCAAGGGAGAATGTAGTGCAGAGAAAATACGACTTCAAAACGCTTGATGAAACCATTTCGCGTCTGCGCGGCAAGCCTGTATATCTTACTATTGACCTTGACGTGCTTGACCCCTCGATATTCCCCGGCACTGGGACCCCCGAACCGGGCGGAGTATCTTTCGCTGATTTGATCTCAGCTATACACCGCACTGTTGACCTTGATATGGTAGGATGCGATGTAAATGAACTTGCTCCGCATTATGATAACAGCGGAGTTTCAACCATTGTCGCCTGCAAGGTAATAAGGGAGCTAATTCTTTCGATAATTTAGTTTTTACAGCGAGCGTTTCACTGTGAGAAAAAGTATCAATAAACATTCTTATTTACAAATCTTTTATATTGATGTATTTCTTCGCTGCGCTTATAATATATAGATGGAAAAGTGCCTATGAACGTTAGCAAATTTATTACAAAAAGCCGTCCAGGAGCAGCCCTTATTGCGATTGTGCTTGTTGGGCTTATTGTGCTTTCCCTTATAAGCGCCGTCGTTATCTCTATAGCTCGAAACAATGTTCGTGTGGGAACCTGGCAGACAGAACAGATCGAAAAGACAAGGTTAGATTACCTTGCAAGAACTGCCGCTAAAGCTGTAACGGAAAGATTGATTGACAATCCTGAAGTTTTCGGAATATTAAACAGAAATGATATAGTTTCTGAGACTAAAAAAATAACGGATGGCACCATTAAAGTCGACTTAGATATAACAATAAGAGGCGATGACCAGAGAGCAGTAGTCATAGCTAAAGCAACTTCAGAAAAAGGAAAATCAGCGATGGTAAGGGCTACCATAAACTTGACAGTCTCACCGAAGACTGTCACTTGGAGTGCAGGTAATTGAAGAAAACCGGAGCGATCTTCGTAGAGGTATTGGTCTCAATACTCCTTTTCACTGTCGGCATACTGGCCCTGACAGCAACCCTTTTCTATGGGGTTAAGGTCGTGGTTGAATC
>JAAYEY010000149.1 GCA_012728505.1 Synergistaceae bacterium
CAACGCGGTGCTGAAGGTGTCATCCTCGGCTGCACGGAGATTCCTCTTCTCGTTAAACAAGAATACACAAAAATCCCCCTCTTTGACACAACAACCTTGCTCGCCGAAGCAGCTGTAAGAGAAGCTTTGCGCGAAGAACATTTGATTAAGCTGTAATATAAAATACAAAAAAATCATAAAGGCTTTTTCATCGCCGAACCTCATTTATTTACCTAATTTTTTCTGCCATTTCATGCTGAATAGCTGCCACAATAGCCTTGCCCATTGCCATATAACTTTGGTTTCCCTAACTTATTATTATGTCCTGATGTTTTGAATGGAGGACTTTAATCATAATCTGTAGTTTGTCTTTTACAAGATATGTATTCTTACGTATATAAATTAATGCTTTATAGTGATATAGTGTTTTTTAAGCTTCTATCAAATTATAACAACAATATGTCACCAACATTCCAAAATTAGGGTTTCTATTTTTTGCTATTGCCAAATTTTCTTTCGTTAAGAAAAATGACAAACCCAATAAGCAAATGTAATATCAAGCAAAAAACAGGTTCCTCGGAGAGAGCTTGTTTTAGTAGTTTTTATTAGTAACGAGATTTGTATGGATTTTTCAAGGTTCAGTTCGTTTTCACAAAGTGGTAGATACAAAAAATACAATATGAGGAGGAATAAAAATGGAACACAAATTAAAAGCATTACCTTACAGCATGGAGGCTTTGGAACCAGAGATATCCCGCGAAACGCTAGAGTATCATTATGGGAAGCATCATCAGTCATATGCAACAAATTTGAACAAACTGATTGTCGGTACTGAGTTCGAGAATATGTCTTTAGAGGAAATAATCATGAAGTCCAGTGGCGGCATATTTAATAATGCCGCACAGGTATTTAACCATACCTTCTACTGGGACTGTTTAGCTCCCAAGGCTGGTGGAGAGCCAACCGGGAAAATAGCAGAGTTGATCAACAAAGAGTTTGGTTCATTCGCTGAGTTCAAGGAAAAATTTAGTAAGACAGCGGTTACAACATTTGGTTCCGGTTGGGCATGGTTAGTTAAAGACAAAAACGGAAAATTAGAAATAGTAAGTACAAGTAATGCTGGCAATCCAATGACGGATGGCAAGAAACCACTATTAACTTGCGATGTATGGGAACATGCCTATTATATCGATTACAGGAACGCCCGCCCCAGCTATGTTGAAAAGTTTTGGAATTTAATCAATTGGGATTTCGTTTCTTCAAATCTATAACTGAACTTCTCCACCTGTAAAAACAGTCTGAACCTTGAAGAAAAAATTTAAAAATTCAACTTGCTACAATAAATTTAACCAACCAATTTTAATAACTAAATCTTAAAATATTTTACTCAACTTTTCCACCTGTTGTTATTAGTGATTTTATGTCCCTTTTTTTCGTCTTATCCACATGATTCTAGCGGAGATCCAGTGTCTTTAAATATTTAAGTCACTGGTTCCCCGATCTCGAAACGCACTCTAAATAGTTCGAATGCTAAGGTGTTCTTATAAGTTTCCTTGTCAGGAAACGGCATTCTCCTGATAAGTTGCGCCCGGGGAAGACGGTGGGAAAGTTGAGTATATTATATTTTCACAGAGTAGTAAAAGGGGGTATATTTATGTTTATCGAAGATTTGAAAAGACAAAGAAAAATTAATGAAATGCTTAAAATTGTAATGGCCTCGACGCTAGCTATGGTTGCAGGTATCTCGCTAGGCTTTCTCTTTGCTCCGAAATCTGGCAAAGAGACGAGAGAAGATATCGCAAACAAACTGGATAAAACCGCGAATACTTTGAAAAGCACAGCGGCCGAAGTAATAGAATCGATAACAAGTATTGAGGAACATATGGAAAAGAATATTAAAGATGCAGCAGAGAAAATAAAGGATAATCTGGATGAGACTGCGGATGATGTGGCCACATATGCAGAAGATGCCAAACACAAGCTAACATCAAAAATTGTCGCTGCTGGTGAGGTTCTCGAAGAAAAGTGGGACAAGTAAAAACGAATCAGTTAAATAAGGTTCTTAAAATAAACTATTAAAAATCCATGTATTGACTAGTTTTTAATGAGGTGTCTGACTTTTGGCATTCATTCTCATTGTTTCCTTGATGATCATCGAGGAAGGCTAAACAAAAGTCAGAATAAGGAGGAGAGATTAATAATGGGTATTTTGTCTTGGATTGTGCTGGGCGCACTGGCAGGATGGGTTGGAAGCATTATTATGGGAAGAAACTCATCAATGGGATTGATTGCCAATATTGGTGTTGGTATTGTCGGTGCATTTGTAGGCGGCTATGTGATGAACCTGATGGACCGTCCCGGTGTGACAGGCTTCAATTTACCAAGCTTTTTCATCGCGTTGTTAGGGGCAGTTATACTGCTTGCTATTGTTAATTTCTTTTCCAGGAGAAGATAACGGAGATACTAATAAAGAAATGTGCTCTTAGAATAAAATAGAGTAAAGTGCCAACAAACTAGCTAATAATTTCACTACCTTAACTTTATAATGCAAAAATAATAGACCCTGATAAAGGGTCTATTATAGTATTTGGTGGAGACGCGGAGATTCGAACTCCGGTCCAACAGGGGCCAACCTAGGAGGCACTACGAGCGTAGTCTCTGCTTTGATCTCGGATCAGCATCTCCCAGAGACGGGATATGCGTTTCCCAGCCTTCCCTAGAGTCTCGAACCTCAACCAGAAAGCGTTGAAGAGGTCCCAGTCATCTTTGTGACACTCTTCTAAAGCCCGATGACGGAAGCTATAGAGAGCGCGCTACTTATACTTAAGCAGCGAGTGCGTAATCGTTATTGACGATTATTGTTTTTGGAGTCGGATTTACGAGGATTCTCCATCCTCGGCCCGCTCCTCCTGATCCTCCAACCTGCTGTCGAAACCATACGTCCCCTTATATACGAGCGGCATCCGATAAAACTGTATGCACACTCTCGTTACTGCATCTGAATTAGAATGAAATACTATTCCCCTCTGCGTGATTTGTCGCGTATCGCACGCTCCATTTCACGATTGGCATCCTTTTCAGCTGCGGTATCTCTCTTGTCATGGAGCTGCTTGCCTTTGGCTATGGCAAGTTCACACTTCGCCCATCTTCCTTGCTTGATGTAGATTTTCAAAGGTACGAGCGTAAGACCTTTTTCCCTTGTTTTCATGAGAAGCTTCCTAATCTCAGACTTATGCACGAGGAGCTTTCTCGGCCTCAACGGCTCTTTGTTGTAATAGCTCCCCTTATCGTAGGGTGCTATGTGAACGTTGTAAAGCCATAATTCTCCGTTCTCCACCCTAGCATATCCGTCCTTGATATTTATCTGGCCTTCCCTGACCGATTTGATCTCTGTTCCGGAAAGGACTAGCCCTGCTTCAAAAGACTCTACTATGAAATACTCATACCGTGCTTTACGGTTTTGAGCAATGGTCTTATCTTCAGGCACAGAAATCACCTCGTTCGTTGACTATATCAGAATTAACAACAATAGTCAAATATGTAATTCTACTGAAAAAACATAACCCCCGGCTTTTGCCGAGGGTATTATTTCGAGATGGTCGGGGCGAGAAGATTTGAACTTCCGACCTCCTGGTCCCGAACCAGGCACGCTAACCAGACTGCGCTACGCCCCGGAAGCAGCGAAAATTATAGCATTGTAAATCATGCGCGTCAAATGCCCGAAGCTCGAACAAGCCTATCCTTTAGGGCTCGTCCGATGCCGGTCTCGTCAGGTATTTGAGCTACTATTATTTCCGCACCGCTTTTTTCTATCACTCTGAGTACACGGAAAAGTTCTTTTGCATATTCTTCTACGTCACGGAATATTATTTTTACATGGGGCGAATGTTCCGGCTCAGATATTCCAATCCAAGCCCATTTTTTACCATCAACTAAACTGCTACAAGAACCGTCGGTAAGAACAAGAGGTATCTTAGGTGCATAGTGCCTATAGCGTGTTCCCGGAGAACGTTTGATCGCCTCTCCGTCAAAAGGAAGAAGGACTTCTATATGAAGGGCTTTCTCTATTTCTTCTTTTGAGATGCCGCCCGGCCTTAAAAGCACCGGAAATTCTCCACTCACATCGAGGACAGTCGATTCGAGGCCAACTTTTGTCGGACCACCGTCAATAACTATCGACACAGCATCTCCTATGTCCTCTTTTACTGTCAATGCGTCGGTAGGGCTAGGTCTTCCGCTTCTGTTGGCACTCGGAGCGGCAATCGGGACTCCGGCCATCCGCACGAGTTCCAGAGCGATTGCATTGTCCGGCATTCTTACCGCAGCAGTCTCTAGCCCTCCTCGTGTAACCTTCGGGACTGTCTCTCTTGCTTTCAAAACAAGGGAGAGTGGTCCGGGCCAGAATATATCCATGAGGAACCTCGCGCGCCAGTTGAGCTCGACGACAGATTCAGCCATCTCTATGTCGCACACATGGATTATGAGGGGGTTGTCAGAAGGACGCCCTTTGGCAGCATATATTTTCATTACGGCATCCGCATCAAGGGCGTTGGCTCCAAGGCCATAGACTGTCTCAGTGGGAAATCCCACCAACTCTCCAGAAAGTATTTTCTGAGCAGCCTGCTGGATCTCTAAAATCATTGCTTCATCAATTTCTGCTTTATATTCTTCTAGTCTTTCTTCAATTCTAGTTATCATACCTGTGTCGGTCCGTTGTTGTATTTAGTAAAAAAATCACGTCTGAACTGCGGGTAGCGTTTTTCTATTATGGCCTTTCGCGCATCCTTCATCAGGTTCACGAGAAAATGAAGGTTATGCCAGCTGCAAAGCCTCGCCGCAAGTATCTCGCCTGCTGTGTAGAGATGCCTTATGTACGCTCTTGTAAAATTCTTACATACGTAGCATCCGCAGGAAGGATCTATTGGTGTAAAATCTCTCGCAAAACCTTTGTTCTTGAGGTTAAGATTTCCAAAGCTCGTAAGTACTCCGCCGTTTCTTCCGTTTCTCGTCGGTAGGACACAGTCGAACATATCTATACCTCGAACGACACCCTCGATAAGGTTGGAAGGATGCCCAACACCCATAAGGTAACGCGGCTTGTTCACGGGCATCTCAGGACAGAGAGCATCAAGCACTCTGTACATCTCTTCATGAGACTCTCCTACAGAGAGACCCCCTATCCCATAGCCGGGGAATCCAATCTCCTCGAGCCTTTTGATACATTCAATACGTTGAGACTCGAACATCGAACCCTGGACTATTCCAAAAAGAGCTTGGTCTTCCCTTGAATGGTGGTCTTTACATCTCTTGGCCCAGTTTATCGTTCTCTCCATGGCAGATCTTGAATATTCTTCTGTAGTTGGCCATACAACACATTCGTCAAAAGCCATTGCGATGTCGCTTCCAAGCTTCTGCTGTATATCCATGGAATCCTCAGGCCGCATAAAGTG
>JAAYEY010000150.1 GCA_012728505.1 Synergistaceae bacterium
CCGTCAAAAAAGAACTTTACAAGTTTGCCATGCGAGAATTCCAGGATTGGGTGGCTTTTAATTAATTGCAATTCGATCATGCTCCTTTGTGTCATTTTATGTTTTTATTGGGCTTAATCCAACTATTGACACCGAATTAAAAAGTTCAATGCGGCTCATCAAAGGTAACCAGATGAACCGCACTGACTCAGAACTGTTATTTTGCTACTGCTTCTTCACACTCACACTCGTCTTTACCGTAAGTCATCTTAGTTACAAAATATGCGGCTAAGAGCGCAGGGAACACGCCTGCAAGACGGGCATCAATGATTGCATTCAGAGGAGATACCTGCCACAGAATAGTTCCGAAGAATCCACAGATCATTGTCCAAAGAGCCGCGGTACCGGTGAATTTATCCCAGAACAGTGTTGCGCAAGTAACTACTGCAAATGGGTTGCCCATGCAGCCCCATGCAAATGAAACAATTGTGTAAACCATATTTGCGGGGATAACGAATGCCAGTACGAGAGCAGAGAGACCAACTGCTACTGTTACCATCCTCGAAATCAGAAGTTCTTTCTTGGGATCCATTGCTTTGCCCTTAAGAATGACAGGCCTTAGGATATTCTCAGTGAATTCAGAAGAAGTTACAATCAGCATCGAGTCAGCAGTGGAAAGCATAGCCGCAATTGCACCGGTTACACATATAGCTGCCAGAACGGGCGGGAATATTTTAAGAACCACCAAGGGCATGACCATTTCGGCATCAGGAATGCCACCAGGACCAAATATTGCAAGTCCAATAAGGCCTATCCCGATCGCGCCGGCGTACCCAAAGAAAGTCCAAACTACAGCAATGTTTCTTCCTAATTTCCATGCACCTTCGTCTCTCATCGACATGAAACGGACTGTAAGGTGAGGGCAGCCGCCAAGATAGGCAATAAACCAGGCAAGGTTGCTGGCGATCATAAATCCTGCAAAGATACCCTTGGCCCCCCCTGTCCAATCCATGAACGTTGGCCCTGCAAGATGCAAAGCTTCAACTACAGAAGTAGCATACATACCAGGAGTTACGGAGATATAGTAAAGACCATATAGAGGTGCTCCTACCAATGTTAAGATCATAATAACCGACTGAACGCAGTCAGTGTAAACAACACTTTGGAATCCTCCCCAAACTGTGTAAGGAATTATTACCGCCATGGTAACTAATATACCAATAACCTGAGGCAGTCCGAAAAGTGCTTGCAGCGTCTTACCACCGCCAATTAACTGAGCTTCGACGTAGAATGCAAAAAGAAAGATAACTATAAAACTACCAAACAATTTCACCGCTGTTGCAGACTTACTTTTTGCATGGCGCTTCGCGACCCAGTCAACATAGGTTTGCGCATCATACTTTTCTGCTTCTTTGCGCATTTTGTTAGCCAGTACGGTCCAGGCAACTACGTTACCTAAAAAGAGACCTACAGCAACCCAAATAGAAACTACGCCTGCAGCAAATGCAAAACCCGGAAAACCGACCAAACACCAAGCTGATTCACCTGTCGCTCTTTCAGAAAGAGCTGCAGCCCATCCTGGGATATTTCTTCCACCCATATTAAAGTCTGTTGTGGTTTTAGCTTTCCTTCCTTGATAGATGCCAACTCCCATAAGTAAGGCCATATACGTAAACAACACTGTTAAATTCAGAACGTTATTACTCAAATTTACCCCTCCAAAATAAGAATTATTTTGTAATCTGTAGCTAGTTCCGCAAGCGATTTTGCTTGTTATGCCGGAGAAATTTCAAACAATAAGGCATCAATAACAGAAAGATTGAGACGAAAAATGAACTACTTAAAACAAAACCGGCAAAATCTGCAAAATCGCAAACATATAGATGATAAGTCGTAAAAAAATTTTTGTCAATTTATTTTATAAAAAAAGAAAAAAATTCTTTTTTTAATTTTGACTGTCCAGAATCGCTGTATAATGATTCATAAGGAATATGAATTCTTGACAATATTTTGTATGGTTGTTTTAATATTGAATATAAATATTGTCCGGTCGCTTTAATAATTCAAAGCAGGGTAGGTAATATCAATGTCAATAGATAAAAAACTTAATCTTTTTCAGCTATTAGGAAAACATTCAGACGTATTGACTCCTAAGCAGATACACTTAGCAAAATATATTGAAAAAAACTACTCTTCTCTTGCGTACATAACAATGACAAAGCTTGCAAACTTGGCCGGCGTGAGTGAAACTACTGTGGTTCGTTTGATATATGCTCTTGGCTTCACAGGCTTCCCTGAATTTAAGGATGCTCTGAGAATGACCATTGAACAGACATCTCAGTCAACAATTGGAATGAACCGTTTTGAAACGGGAACGAATAACTACAAATTTCCGGAAGACACATGTAAGGCGATATTTGACCTCGAAATTAAAGTTATGGAAGAAACACTTGCAGGACTGAGCCTCTCTGAACACGAAAAAGAAGTGGATTTGTTGTTCCATGCTCCTATGGTCCTTATAGTAGGTTGCGGTGCAAATTCATGTTGTTCCCAGGCTCTTGGGTTTGCTTTAGAAGTCATACTAAAAAATGTTCATATAATTGAAGGTCTTGATCTCTCCGAGGGAGCCCTCTTAAGGGGGATACCCAAAGGGACCGTATGCGTAGCTTTTTCAACCCCTCGCTATCCCAGGGTTACTCAAGAGATTCTAGAGATCCTAAAAGACAAAAAAACGAAAATTATTGGTTGCTCAG
>JAAYEY010000151.1 GCA_012728505.1 Synergistaceae bacterium
GGGTGCGGAGAAACACCCTATCTAAAACTTCTATCCGCGCTCTTTGGAAACAGAGCGATAATAGCCAATGCAACAGGATGCAGTTCCATATATGGAGGTAACCTTCCAACAACCCCATGGGCAGTGAATGACGAAGGGCGCGGACCTGCATGGAGCAACTCCCTGTTTGAAGATGCAGCAGAATTCGGACTCGGTTTCCGTATGGCGATAGATAAACACTGCGAATACGCATCTGAACTTCTTGAAAAAATGTCCCCGATACTCGGGAAGAAACTTGTTAAGTCTATACTTGAAGCGCCTCAGACGACTGAAGCTGAAATAGACGATGTTCGTCAGAAGGTCGAAGAGCTTAAGGGTCAGTTAGAATACATGGAAACAGAAGAAGCTGAAGAGCTCATATCAGTCGTCGATAACCTAGTCAAAAAAAGCGTATGGTGTGTCGGAGGAGACGGATGGGCATACGACATAGGCTTTGGCGGACTTGACCACGTAATAGCGTCGGGCAAAAACATTAATATTCTGGTTCTGGATACAGAGGTCTATTCGAACACAGGCGGACAGATGTCAAAAGCGACCCCGCGAGGTGCAGTTGCAAAATTTGCCGCCGGAGGTAAAAGGACCGGCAAAAAAGACCTTGCCCTTATGGCGATGACCTATGGAAGTGTCTATGTCGGAAGGGTTGCCATGGGAGCAAATGATGCCCATACGGTGAAAGTCTTCCGTGAAGCGGAGGCTTTTGACGGACCATCCATGATAATAGCTTACAGCCATTGCATAGCCCACGGAATAGACATGATGAAGGGGCTTGAGCAGCAGAAAAAAGCCGTAGACTCGGGGCATTGGATATTGATGCGTTATAACCCAGACTTGGCGAGCGAGGGCAAGAATCCATTGGTACTGGACAGCAAAGAGCCCAGCTTGCCACTTAAAGATTACATTTACAATGAGGCGCGCTACAAGAGTCTCTTGGCTACAAACCCTGAAATGGCTGAAATGCTGCTGAAAGAGAGTGAGAAAGACATTAAGGCGCGCTGGCGTTATTACAGCCACATGGCTGCGATGAAAATGGAGGACTAAGGATACATGGAAAAAAATGAAATAAAACATGAAATTAAAGACGCCAAAGGACGTGTCATTGTAACAAAGATAGGTTGCCCTGGCGATTTTGAATGTAAAAATGATACTGAGGCTGTTGTGGAGTGCCAAACTGACGAAATAAAAAAACACGTTATTGAAGTTATAGAATCACCGAAAGCGGAGGAAAAGGTTTCTTTACCGAAACCGCGAGTCGGAATAATGGAGACTGCCTTCCGTGACGCACATCAATCTTTAATGGCTACGAGATTGAAGACAGAGGACATGCTTCCTATTTGCGAGGTAATGGACGAGGTCGGGTACCATTCAATTGAGATGTGGGGCGGTGCGACCTTTGACGCGGCAATGCGTTTCCTGAATGAGGATCCATGGGAAAGGCTCCGGCAGATCAAAAAACGTTTGAAAAAGACGAAGACCCAGATGCTCTTGAGAGGGCAAAACTTAGTCGGATACAGGCATTATTCGGATGAAACAGTCCGAGAGTTTGTCAAAATGGCGATAGGGAACGGAATAGACATAATAAGGATATTTGATGCTCTTAACGACCTCCGCAACATGTCCATTGCTGCAGAGGCTGTCAAAAAAGAGGGCGGAGAACTTCAGATGTCGATATCTTACACAATATCTCCCGTACACACTCTTGATCTTTTTGCAAAACAGGCGAAGGATATGGCCGATATGGGTGCTGATTCAATCTGTATTAAGGACATGGCCGGTCTGATGTCCCCAGTAGCAGCTTCAGCTCTTGTAAAAGCTATTAAAAATAAGGTAAATCTGCCTGTCCAACTTCACAGCCACTACACTAGCGGTATGGCTTCGATGAGCTATTTAGCGGGTCTTGAAGCAGGAGCGGACGTTGTTGACTGCGCTATCTCGCCATTTGCAATGGGCACCAGTCAGCCTGCTACGGAAACCATAGTTGCTGCCCTTAGGGGAGGACCACTTGACACCCATCTTTCGCTGGAGAAGCTTGTGCTGGTCTCTAAGTACTATCAAGGACTGAAAGAAAAGTACAAAGACATATTAATGGATGTGTGCGGAGTAAACATCGACATCCTCCTTTATCAGATACCGGGAGGTATGTATTCTAACCTTCAGAGCCAGCTTAAAGAGGCTAATACGCATCACAAATTTAAAGAGGTTCTAGATGAAATACCTAGAGTTCGAAAAGAGATGGGGTATCCTCCTCTAGTCACCCCTGCAAGCCAGCTAGTAGGATCGCAGGCAGCAACGAATGTAATATCAGGAGAACGCTGGAAAACGGTATCTAAAGAAGTTTATCAGTACTTCAGAGGATATTACGGTAAGACACCGGCGCCTGTCGACCCTGAGATCCAGAAGAAGGTCCTAGGGGACGAAACTCCAATAACGTGCAGGCCTGGAGAAAAAATTAAACCTGAGCTTGAAGCTGCCAGAAAAGAGATCGGTACTTGGATGACACAGCCCGAGGATCTTATGAGCTATGTTCTCTTTCCGCAGGTAGCTAAGGATTTCCTGCCTAAAAAGTTCGCTAAAGAAAACTGCGTTGACATCGGGCTGGAGGAACAAGAATCTTCTGAAGCATACCCGGTATAATTGGATAAATTGAAAACAAGATATAACATGTAGGACAGGGGCCTCTAAAAAATAAAATTTCTGGAGGCCCTTATCCTATTCTTAAACTTGAAAAATGAGATAAATTTTTCAAATTAAAGGACATTTAGTTAGATTTCAATTCGGCTCTCCCTCCGTCTTTCCCGCATGCAACTGAGCGGGAAACCAGTGACTTAAAGACGCTGGAGCTTTACCCAGAATCACGCATATAAGACGAAAAGAGGGGCTTTAAATTTACTGTTAACAACAGGTGGGGAAGTTTAGATTTCAATACATTCCTAAAAAGAGGAAAGGATGAAAAAAATGAGATTTTTTATAGACACTGCAAGTATTGAGGAAGTTAAAACAGCATATTCATGGGGCATTATTTGCGGAGTTACTACCAACCCGACACTTGTATCAAGAGAGGGTAATGTCGATTTTCACACTCATGTCCGTGAGATAGCAGAGATTGTTAAAGGACCGGTAAGCGCGGAGGCAGTGTCGCTTGAAAAAGACAAGCTGATAGAAGAAGCTAAAATAATAGCTCGGATAGACCCGAACGTAGTTGTAAAAGTGCCGCTTTGTCCGGATGGACTGGGAGCAGTTAAAGAGCTATCAGAACAAGGTATTAAAACGAACGTTACACTTGTCTTTTCTGCAAATCAGGCGATCCTGGCAGCTGCTGCCGGCGCGACCTATGTAAGTCCTTTTGTCGGACGTCTGGATGACATCGGAGAAGACGGGATAAAACTTGTCAAAGATATAGCAGATATATATAAAACCTTCGGTATTGAGACTAAAATAATTTCAGCCAGCCTCCGCCATCCCGCGCATGTCTTTGCGTCGGCAAGGGCCGGGGCTCATTATGCTACGGTTCCTTTTAAAGTCCTCAAAATGCTTTTTGATCACCCGCTCACAGCTAAAGGGATAGATCAATTCAACAAAGACTGGGAGAAATATTTAAGCAATAAAAGCAATTAGAATCTGATATCTTTACTTACCACGATTAAGTCTGGCAGGGAGAGAAAACTTTTTCTCCCTGTTTTATTATTTAAACATCCGCCTTATAACGTGGGTAGGCCCTTTTTTACGTTAATGTTAATGGCCGCGGATATGGTCATATGGATGACATTATTCGTGGGAGTGCGAGTTTAAGTACTTCTATTCCGTTTAAATATTCAGAGACAGGGATCTGTTCATTGGAACTGTGGTCATAGATGGAATTACCGGGCCCGTAAGCTGCCATATGACATCCCCATGGAGAGAGAACATTAAAGTCGCAGGTTCCCTGTTTTGCAAGGATTCTCGGTTTACTGCCATTTTCACGTATGGCGTTTCTGAATGCTCTTATCACCGGGTCAGATTTGTGGACACCATATGGAGGAACATATTCGATTATTTCTGATTTCACTCCGTATGCGGCCGCGGTCTCGCTAATCATTAGTTCAAGATCACTTTGGTCTGCTCCTATAGGTGTCCTTAGGTCCATGGTTATGCTGGCACTTCTTTTGCCCGCCTCGTGTCCCTCCATCTCCATTATCGCAATAGAGTAGCCCTGACCCATTTTTTTTGTGATATCTATGATAGAAGATGCTGCTATTACCGAATCAGTCATTGGTCCCGGGCTTCCCGATCGATGCGCTCCTTCATCCTCGGCCTTTATGTCAAAGAGTATCCGGCCGCGATATGATATTGCAACACCGTCGCTTCCGGTGGGTTCGCCTATCACGCAGACCTCCGGAGAATGAAGAGGCATACGGAACCTTGCTCCCTTTGAGTCGATCTCTTCACCAACTGCAGCGACAAATGTGATTCTCCATTCTTCCGGTACGGACACAATCCCTCCTGCTACAGCCATAGCACAACATGGGCCCTTTGCGTCAACACTTCCGCGCCCTTGGATAACTTGATCATTTATAATTAATTCAGGGCCTCCAGGAACGGTATCAATGTGGCTGAGTAGAACTAATTCCTTGTCGCCAGTTCCCCTATAAGCTACAACGCTGCCGGCGCCGTCCAGATGTGCTCCGGTCCATCCAAAGCGGGGCAGTCTGTCTGCCAGCATTCTTGCAGCGTTTTCCTCATGCCTGGTTGGACTTGGTACTGCAACAAGGTCTGCAAGAAGCCTAGCCGATTCGGGAAGGCCCATTTTAGAATTCCTCCAGTGTCTTTGCCAGAATCAGGGCAACATCTTTAAAATCCTTCTCATCTGCGGCATAAGAAGGCAGGAACCTTAATGTACGAGGCCCGGCAGTGAGAGATAGGAGACCGTTGTTCTGCAGTGCTTTAACAACAGGCAGTGAGGGAATGTCAAGCTCTACGCCGTTAAGCAGCCCCATGCCTCGAATTTCCTTGATGTGAGAGCTTCCTATTTCAGATATTAATGATCGGAAGAATTCGCCGTTTGCCGCTGCTTTAAGTGGGAGATCACTGTGCATGACCATAGAAAGGACCGCTAGCGATACATTTGCGACGAGTTCGTTGCCGCCGTAGGTTGATCCGTGGCTGTGAGGTAGAAAATCTCCAAGTTCTTTTTTCCATACTACAGCCCCTGCAGGAAGTCCTCCAGCAAGACCTTTGGCTAGACAGACTATGTCAGGATCAAGCCCGGTAAGACTGCTTGCAAGGGGAGCACCGCACCGGCCAAGGCCGCTCTGTATTTCATCAGTTACGAGAAGGACAGAGTTTTTTTTGCATGCTTCGGAAATCTTTACTCCTGTTTCCGGAGGAATACAGAAGACTCCTCCCTCCCCCTGTACAGGTTCAATAAAGACAGCCACTGTGTTATCGTCAATATTTTCTGCGATGTCGTCTATGGAAAAGTGTTCGGCTTTTCCTATCATTGGCAAGAAAGGTTCCTTGTATTTTGGATTGAAGGTCATTGAGAGAGCCCCGCATGTGCGCCCATGAAATCCTCTTCTGCATGCTAGGATCCGCCCTCGTCCCTTTCTTAGGATCAGAGATAACTTAAGCGCGGCTTCGATAGCTTCTGTTCCACTGTTGCAAAGATAAACCTTGCCATCTTTCAAAAGCATACCGAGCTCATCGGCCAATTCTTCCCGAATGGGCGACTCGAACCCAGCTCCGCTTGTCCATACACCCTTTGTTCCTTTTTCCAGTGCTTCTATTAGACGTGGGTGAGAGTGACCAAATAAAGAGGCCCCATGTCCGTTAAAAAAATCGATGTAGCTGCGCCCAGTTGTGTCTAATACGTGGCTGCCTTGACCGGTGGAGATGGCAATTCCTCTTCCTCCATAGAGATTACTTAGAGAGTTAGACATGTTCCATTACCTCTTTCTGCATTTTTCAACGGTTCTTCGACCCTTCCATCCGCAAGATATATCTTGGGGACTCCAAGTTCAAATGCTTCCCTGCAGGCAAGAAGTTTTCTTTTCATATTTCCTGCCGCGTAGTCTTCGAGTTTTTCCCAGGAACCTTCATCAGAGCGGTTTTTTATCAGTGATTCAGGGTCATTCATGTCTTTCATTAATCCGGGAATATTAGAGAGAATAACAAGAATATCTGCTTTTATAGCACCTGCTACAGATGCAGCAAGTCTGTCTCCGTCTATGTTGAGTGAAAGACTTGAACTGCTGTCCAGCCCTAGCGGCGGGAGGATAGGTATAAAGCCGCTATCCAAAGTCTGAATGATTTTTCCACTTTCTACTGAGGTTATAGTTCCGCTGTAATTGCCTCTGAGTATGCGTGTTCTTCCTTCGGAATATTCCCGAATGATGTCTTTTCTGTCAGCAAAAACACTTTCTGTCGTCTCCGGGTCCAAAAATTTTGATTGAGCACCAAAATTGGCAAGAGTATTTTGGATTTTTGCTCCGTAGCTCAATGCAGCCTCCCTGAATAAAACTCGTTCTTTTTCTCCAACGTAGCGGCTTCTATAGCCAGATGGGCTTGTTACCATCCTAACCTCGACTCCACGGTCTCTGCAAAGCTTGTCCATTATTCCACTGGCCCCATGTACGAGTACCCATTTTTCACCATTCGAAGTCCTTTTCGCCAGTTCTGACAGAAGGAAATCCAACTTATTTCCTTCTGCGCCACCAATTTTTACTACTCCTATCAATTTTTTCTCCCCCATATTTTTGGTTTGTCTGCCCATGCTCATATAGAAACAGAGTTTTTTCTATGCAGGGTAGAGCGGCATCATTTCAAGCCCGGCAGTTTCTTCTACTCCGAACATTATGTTTGCTGACTGAATAGCAGATCCCGCTGCGCCTTTAATCAGATTATCTATCGCTGATGCCATAATCGCGCGCTTTCCGTCTTCGGCAAGAGCGAATCCGGTAAGGACCCTGTTGCTTCCAAGTACGAACTTAGGATCCGGAATGCGAAAATGGGCCGGTTTGGCCGGTGAAATTGATACGAAGGGCTCATTTGCCCACTGTGAGCGAAACAGCTTCCATATATCTGCTTCTCTTAGTTTTTTTTTCAGCGTTACGTGAGCTATGCACTGTATGCCTCTTACAAGCTCTACTGCAGTTACAGCCATACTCATAGCCTCTTCCGGCAAAGATAGCTCCTGTATGACCTCTGCCATATGCCTGTGCAGGAAAGGAGATACCATTCTGAGTGACCTGCTGCGAAGAGCATGTAAACTTCCCTCTTTCGCTTCCGCTCCTCCCTCTGAAGAGCCGACTCTGCATTCGATCCTTGCATTTTCAATAAGACCTGCTTTTGCAATTGGCAGCAGCGCAAAGATTGCCGATGTTGCATTGCATCCAACACCAGAAATAAGCCTTGCTCCTGCTATTTCTGACCTGTGCAGTTCAGGAAGCCCGTAAACTGATTCGCCAAGTAATTCAGGACATGGATGTTCCGTTTCGTACCATCTCCGGTATTGTTCTTGGTCTTTTAGTCTGAAATCGGCAGAGAGGTCCACTACTTTTTGTCCAGCAGAGAGTCTTTTCTTTGCCATCTCAGCTGCAGCTTTATGAGGCAGTGCTAGGAAAACCAGATCAGCATTTATTTCTCCACCTTCATCTGGAGAAATAAAATTTGTATTAGGGTAAGCAAAACGTAGGTGAGGATGTGTTGCTCCGATTGGATTTCCAGCCTTGCTTCTTGAAACTGCGCCGACTACCTCCATGTAAGGGTGGCGCGCTATTATCCTGAGTAGTTCACCACCGGTGAACCCGGTTGCTCCCCATATGATTACAGGTATTTTTTTATTCATATCTGTTGCCTCCTATTTTGAATCCCAGTCAATAAAAAAACCCGCTCCTTTTGAGGTAGCGGGCCGGTTTTTACAGAATGTCATAAATCACTGTCAAGAACGAGACTGTAAAAAAAGACGGCCCAATATATGAACACGTTTTATTTCGTGTTTATATATATTTACCGACACCTGTTTATAGTTCTTTAGTTTGGTGGTATTTTTGTTTTTCATTACGCAGGTCTCTTTTCCCATACCGCTTTTACTACAGCTGCGGGAATGTCCGTTCCCGTCGGTTCAATAGAATTTCTAAACTCGCCGCCGTCGTTCACCTCGTTGACCAGCCATCGATCGTCTCTTTTAAAAAGGTCAACCGCTAAGAATTCTCCGCCTATTGTTTGATGCACGGATCTTAATAAAGATTTTACCTCGTCATCCAGATGGAGGTTGGAGGCAATTCCTCCTCTTGCCGTGTTCGTTATCCAGTGGTTGCTTTTTCTGGTGATTGCGCAAATAGGTTCTCCGTCAACGATAAAAGCTCTGACGTCATAATCGCCCTTTTCGATGTATTCCTGTATGTAAAAAGTATTGTGCATCGGGCCAAGCATTGACTTGTGCTCGAAAACAGCTTCGGCAGATTCTCTGTCGTTGATTTTAGCAAGCAGTCTTCCCCAGCTCCCACTGACAGGTTTGCATACAGCAGGGTAGCCGAGATCCTCTAAGGCCTCTATTGCAGCCTCAGGGGTAAAGGCTGTCCTGAATTCGGGCTGGTCAATTCCTGCACTGGCAAGCGCAATACTAGTGCTCAGCTTATTTCCGCAGAGCGCCATGACAGAAGAGGAATTTACCACTTTGATACCTTGAGATTCTAATATTTGTGCGACGGCTTCGTTCTGATTATGAGAGATGCACCTAGCAAGCACGACATCACCCTTGTCACAGAAAGGTCTGCTCCCGTACCATATGTTGGAGACGTTCTGCAGCTCGCAGGGGATATTTTGCTTTTCTGCAGCTTCTCGCAGAAGCTTCTCTTCGGCCCGAAGTCTCGTAAATAATATACGTAGGGTAGGCAAGGCTACTCTCCCCAGTCCTCCTGGACTTGTGGCGCTTCTTCAATGGTAATTGGATCCAGGGCTATAACTTCAAGTTCTGTTCCGCAGTCTCCACAGACGAGAAGTTCCCCTTCACAGCAGTCATTTGGCAAATCGACCTTTGCTTCACAAATAGTACAAGTTGCAGTCATGATACATCCTCCTAAAGTATATTTATGTATTTAATAATCAACTTTGGTTGATTTATTACATTAAATATTTTGAATATGTAGCTTGTTAAAAATACTTCAATGTCAATAATTCTAAAAAAGTTCAATTTATGGTCAAATAATGAACAAGGTGTGCATTAAAATATAGATTTGATTAATTCCATGCTGTGGAATCATACTCTTAATTTGGGAAGTGTCAATAGCTGACTTAAAAAGTCCCTATTGTATTACAAAAATAACTACCCCTATAAAACAGAAAAGTATAAATTATCAAAAGCTGAGTTTTTAATAACAAAAGATGGAGCAGCTGATAGAATGAAGGTGCTTTATAAATTGTATCAGTGATGACAGGGGGAGTATTAATGCCTGTATGGGATATTATCGGTCCTGTGATGATAGGCCCCTCTTCCAGCCACACAGCTGGCGCGGTTCGGATAGGGAGAATCGTAAGGCTCTGCTGGGGTGAAGAGGTAGTAAATGTTAATCTTTATATGAGAGGCAGTTTTGCCACAACAGGGGAAGGGCATGGAACAGATAAAGCCCTTCTTGCCGGCTTGCAAGGCTACGCTCCTGACGATCCAGAGGTTCGTGACGGCATAAAGCTGGCACAAGAATCGGGGATGAATTTCACCTTTTATGAAGAGGACATTGAGGATGCCCATCCGAATTCTGTGAGGATAGAGATATGGGATAGTAGTGGCAGAAGGATGGATGCCATTGCAGCGTCACTTGGCGGAGGAGCTGTATCACTCCAGGAGCTTGATGGTTTTGAAGTCGATGTGTCTTGCCTTTTGCCTGTAATAATAATCATGAACAAAGATGTTCACGGAGTTGTCGGAGCAGTCACAATGTATCTTTCTTCTCACGGGATAAATATCGCCACGATGAAACTACACAGAGATTCAAGAGGCGGTCTGGCTACCATGGTTCTTGAGCTTGACGGAAACGAATCAAAAGTTAAGCCGGAAGAAATAGAGGCTGTCCATGATGCAATAGTAAGAGTAATTTCGATACCGGGGGTGACATTATGAGGTCGCTTCAAGATCTTATAAAGCTTGCCGAAGAGCACGGAATGGGTCTGCATGAGATTATTATGACTGTGGATTCAGAAGCAACGGGAGTCCCAACAAATGAAATATATAATCTGATGCTTTCAAGACTGAAAGATATGCGCCGTTCCACGGAAGAAGCAAGCAGAAACCCTAACCCCTGCAAACTAGTACCTAACACAGGCGTCCTAATAAGAGAATATTCCAAAGGCGCAGGTATGTGTGGCGGTTTTCTTCTGAAAGCTTCAGCTATAGCTCTTGAAGTTGCATCCTACAACGCCTCCATGGGAAGGATTGTTGCAGCACCTACAGCAGGGAGCTGCGGGATATTGCCTGGGATGCTCTTTTCGTGGGAGGAGTTCTACGGAAAAGGAATGTCCGACCTTGATAGAAAGCTGACAGAGGCATTAATTGTTGCCGGAGCTGTAGGCGAAATAATAGCTAACAGAGCAACTCTTGCAGGAGCAGAGGGAGGATGCCAAGCAGAGTGTGGGGCTGCTGCAGCAATGGGTTCTGCCGCACTTGTCTATCTCCAGGGAGGCAAATGCGAAGCCGTATCCAACGCTGTCGCTCTGACTCTTAAATCTGTTCTAGGCCTTGTCTGTGATCCCGTGGGAGGACTTGTAGAGTCGCCCTGCATTAAGAGAAATGGCATACTTCTTGCCGTGGGAGTACTGGCTGCCGACATGGCGCTTGCCGGAGTCGTTTCGCTGATACCTGCAGACGAAGTGATCGACGCTATGGGACAGATCGGAAAGTCTATGCCGGCTTCACTTAGAGAGACATCGAGAGGTGGCCTTGCAGTAACGCCGACAGCTAAAAGGCTTAGCAAAGAATTAAATTTGCAATAGAAGAGCTAAGTGTCGTAACTTAGCATAAAAAAATAACACTAGAAAATATTGAAATATGCTGATAGAAACGAACTTATTTCATCCTACGCAAAGGAGATTGATATCTATGACATATCGTTCAAAGGAACTCGGATTGTTTTCAGGAAAAGGCTCTTCCTCAAGAAGGGCAATATATAAGGGCTGTGGCTATGACGATGGCGACCTAAGCAAACCGCTTATAGGGATAGTTAATACAGCAAACGATGCTGGGCTTGGACACGTGCACCTTGATCGCCTTGCAGACCGTGTTAGGGCCGGAATACTTCAAGCAGGTGGTACTCCCTTTGAGTTTGGTACTATTGCAACTTGTGGCGCTGTTCCTATCGGGATGCCACATTTTCGCTACGAACTTGTAATAAGAGACGTAATTGCATCTTCTGTTGAGATTATGACAGGAGTCCAGCTCCTCGACGGACTTGTGCTTCTGGCATCATGCGACAGTATTATTCCCGGTGTCCTCATTGGTGGTATCCGCGCCGAAGTACCCTGCATAATGCTTACAGGCGGACCTCAGGAAGTTTTTAAGAGTGGTGGCCGCAACATCGTAATGAGCGAACTTGATCAGCTTGTATTTGGAGCAGACTATGCAAACGACGAAGCAAGAGA
>JAAYEY010000152.1 GCA_012728505.1 Synergistaceae bacterium
ACTGTCAAAAAATGTACTGTAGTCCCTGTACTGAGTAAATCGGCCTACATCGTGCAAAAGACCTACAGAGGCAGCCTGCCAGCTGTCTCCTTCCTCTTCCCATCCCATGGAGTCTGCTATTTCAGAACATATTGCTGATACTCTTTTGCTGTGTTTGAATTTGAGGTCCAGCATAGGGTGGAAAGTTCCGTCAATTTTATATTTATCTGTGAACCTTTTAAACCATTTATTTGTCCTATCAGTAGAAAACACTGGCTTCGCCTCCCGCATTCTAAGAGAATATTATATCATCATGAAAAGATAGTCATTAATTTCTATAAATGATGTCAAACTCTAACGTAGTACCTTTATAATGATGTTAGTAACAAATTGTTTTAATTAACTGGTCATTTGGAGGATGATGTGCCTATGGATTGGTTTATAGAGGCTTCAGCTCCTGTGCAAGCATTATTGGCAGGATGTTTCACATGGGGTGTAACGGCTCTGGGCGCTTCCGGGGTATTTCTTACGCGCAAACCTAATCAGAAGATGCTGGATGTTATGCTAGGTTTTGCCGGAGGAGTGATGATAGCCGCAAGTTTCTGGTCGTTGCTTGCGCCGGCAATAACTATATCAGAGGAGTTGGGTTATCCAGGGTGGCTTCCTCCTTTTATAGGTTTTCTTTTGGGTGGAGGTTCGATGCGGTTTATTGACATGCTGATGCCACATCTTCATCCTGGAATGGCCGAGACAGTGCCGGATGGTCCTCCTTCTAGGCTGAGAAAAACTACTCTTTTAGTACTGGCTATAACAATCCACAATATACCGGAAGGTTTGGCTGTAGGTGTAGCATTTGGAGCTATCGGTCTTATGCCCGAAGCTACTATGGCCGGAGCTGTCGCGTTGGCTTTAGGGATAGGGTTACAAAACTTCCCGGAAGGACTTGCTGTTTCCATGCCGCTTCGCAGGGAAGGGCTTAGTAGGAGAAAAGCTTTTATGTATGGTCAGCTTTCCGCTGTCGTTGAACCGGTCTTTGCTCTTTTGGGTGCAGTTTTGGTTCAGCTAGCCCGTCCAATCCTTCCATATGCCTTAGCTTTTGCCGCAGGCGCGATGATTTTTGTCGTTGTTGAAGAGGTAATACCTGAGTCACACACCAGTGGTAACGGAGATCTGGCAACTATGGGAGTCTTAGTGGGCTTTGCTGTGATGATGGTCCTTGATGTAGCATTGGGATAGCATTATTTAAACTACAAGCCAAATAAAGCCATTTCACTCATGTTTTTTAAAAAATACTTTAAAATATTCCTATGCTATACTTTTTGATGAGATCAGGGTCCTTGGTGACTAAATCAGCTATAGAGAGTGATAATTATAGTGTGTATCAGAACAGCACATATGTTTTATGGAGGAATATTTGATGGAAAATAAGATCGCATTGATAGCAGGAGAAGGAAATCTTCCTGTTGTTATTGCAAGCAGGCTTACAGACATGGGGACTCCTCCGGTGGTTTATTCGATACGAGAAAAAATAGGGGATATCTCAAGATACTCTCTTGAAATCGTAGATACGATAAAACCGGATTTTGGATTTATTATAAAAGACATGAAAAATCGCGGAGTAAAAAAAATTATAATGGCGGGGTTAATATCTAAGACTCTCGCATTTAAACCCAACCTGTTTGATTTTACGACACAGAAATTTCTTGCGGGGCTCATCTTCAGGGATGATCACTCCCTTTTGGGAGCCATTGTAGATTTTCTGGAAAAATCGGGATTTCAGGTCATGAGTTATAGAGATATTATCCCAGACCTTCTTGCACAATCCGGACATATAGCCGGCAGGAAGCCCACATCTGAAGAACTGGCAGATATGGAATATGGATTCTCAATATGTAAAGTACTAGTACCTCTTTCGTTCGGACAGACGGTGGTCGTAAATAAGCGTTCAGTAGTGGCCGTTGAAGCTATGGAGGGGACTGACGCTACCCTTCTTAGGGCAGGTTCCTTATGTACTGCAGGAACTGTAGTGAAAATGATGAGACTTGACCAAGACGAGCGCTACGATATCCCAACAGTAGGACCTGATACCTTAAAAATTATGTCAAAGGCTGGACTTAGCTGTCTTGCTTTGCATGCCGCCTGGACCCTTATCATGGAACCAGAAGAATTTAGTTTAGTAGCAGAAAAAGAGAAAATAGCGGTCATAGGGGTCGAACAGTGTCGATCTTCCTGAGCTCGGGCGAGGTGTCGGGAGACCATTATACTGCCGCTGTAACTAAAGCACTTCGCAAGATAGGATACAAGGGCGATCTTTGGGGCATGGGCGGCAACGAAGCCAGAGAAGCTGGTATAAGGACAGAATGGCCGGGGGAAGATCTGCAGCTTTTTGGCATAGCAGAGGTTCTATCCTCGGTTCCTTCTTTATTCAGGCTTTTGAATGAGATGACCGATCGTATAATGGAGGAAAAACCGCAAAGTGTTGTGATTGCAGACAGTCCAGATTTTAACATACGTCTCGCTCATAAGCTGAAATCTAAAGGGTTCAAGGGAAAGGTATTTTACATTTCTCCGCCGACTGTCTGGGCTTGGAGAAGTGGACGGGTTAAAAAAATTGCAGCTTGTGTGGATGAATGTTTTCCGCTCTTCAAGTTCGAGCACGAGTTTTTCATAAAAAAAGGCTGTAATAGCTATTGGACTGGCCACCCCATGACAGAAGAGCTTTCAGACAGGGAGTCTCTTGCTAAAAACCTGCCTGAAGACCTAAGGAAAAACAACAAGATTATAGCTTTTTTGCCAGGCAGCAGGGGCTCGGAGATTAGAAATCTTTTGCCTCTGATGGAGGATTTGGCCGGTGACCTCCAAAGGTCAGGATGGAATCCTGTCTTCTCGATTGCCCCCGGTCTTAATGAGAGAGAAAAAAGCAAGATGTCTGATCGACTTAGCGAGCTTTCATTTGATATTTATAGAGGAGAGGGAAGGAATCTTCTTGCAGCTTCAGCCTGTTCGATTGCCGCAAGCGGAACAGTAGCTGTTGAGGCTATGATGCTTGGACGCTATATGGTGGTGGCATATAAGGTAAGCCCTATCTCTGCTTTTATTGGGAGACGTTTAGTAAAAACTACCTTTTTCACAATACCGAATATACTCTTAGGAGAAGAATTATACCCTGAGTTCATGCAAGAAAGAGCAACAAGAGAAAACATCCTAAAAGCGGCAGAAAAGTGGCTTTATGGTGACGAGATGACAAAAAACTGTATATCAAAAAAAATGGCGATTGCAAAGAGCATGTTGGGAGAGACTGGTGTTTACGAGTCATGGGCGCAAAGGATAATGGGGGCTGACTGAGATGTTCTCCTTGAAAGATAGAAATGTGTGGGTCTCCTATATCCGCCTGTTAGGTTATTGCAGGCCCTATAAACATAGGCTGGTTGCAGCTCTGTTATGCATGATAACCTCAGCTATATTTGGGATAATACCTCCCTGGCTGATAAAAAATGTGGTTGATGATGTTCTTATCAACAAAGAGTCAGCAACGCTTAATTTTCTTGCCTTAGGCATAATAGCTCTTTACGTATTAAAAACAGTTTTCGGATATGGGCACATGTATCTGATGACATGGGTTGGACAGAAAGTGGTAATCGATATCAGGTTGGAGCTTTACGATCACACTCAAAGGCTCTCCCTGACTAAACTGTACAGCAAGCGTTCAGGAGAATTTCTGTCAAGAATAACTAACGATGTGGCTGTACTTCAGAACATCTTAGCCTCTGTTGTCGTTGATTTCGTTGTACAAGGCTGTACATTTATTGGCATCATATGTTTTCTATTTTTTATAAACTGGAAATTGACGATTGTTACCTTTGTTGTCACTCCTCTGGCAATATTTGTTATTGATAATGCCTCTTCGAAGCTTCGTGAAGTAGGTGGGGTCATACAAGAAAAACTTGCTTTGGTGGCAGCAATAGCACAGGAAGCGCTCTCATCTATTAGGATAGTCAGGGCCTTTGTAACGGAAGAGAAAGAGTATGCCAGGTTTGAAGATGAAAGCAACAGACATTTTAGAGCAGTTATGAAGGGAACTCAGGTTAGAGGCGTACTCGAAGGTCTTGTTGAAGTTATTCTTATTTCTGCTCTTGCGTTTATATTGTGGCTGGGCGGAAGGGACGTTATAGAAGGAAAACTTACAGCTGGAGCGCTTCTTGCGTTTTTGACGTACATTGGCCTGCTTGTACAACCTATAAGAATATTGAGCAGAGTAATTAGCTCTATACAGCAAGGTGTAGCGTCGGCTGACAGGGTTTTTGAAATACTTGACGAAAAAAATGAAGTTCCCCTTCCTGAACATCCTTTGATTCATAAACCGATGGGCGGTCGTATAACCTTCAAGGATGTATGGTTTGGGTACAATGATAAATCCTGGGTTCTTAACGGTCTCGATTTTGAAATTGCCATGGGACAGAACGTAGCTGTTGTAGGATCGACAGGTACGGGCAAGTCTACACTGGCTGACCTTGTGATGAGATTTTATGATCCTCAGAAAGGGTCCGTACTGATTGATGGTATAGATATAAAGCTGCTGGATCTAAAAAGCTACCGCAGACAAATAGGTGTGGTACCTCAGGACCCTGTTTTGATGAAGGGAACACTTGCTTACAATATCGGATATGGATATGAAGGAGTTACCGATGATGATCTGGTGAGAGCTGCTGAGATTGCCGGAATACTTAAATTTATTAAAAGCCTGCCCGATGGTTTTGATACAGAAGTTGGAGAAAGAGGTGTCACTCTGAGTGGAGGACAGAGACAGCGTATCGCTATTGCAAGGGCTGTCGTAAGAGACCCGCGAATATTGATAATGGATGAGGCCACATCGTCATTGGACGCACTTATAGA
>JAAYEY010000153.1 GCA_012728505.1 Synergistaceae bacterium
CGACTTTCCCACCTGTTGTTAATAGTGAATTTTAAGTCCCTCTTTTTCGTCTTCTTCTGATCAGTTGCGCCCAGGGAAGACGATAGGCGGCGTGGACCTGGTTTCCCGCTCAAAGTCATGCGGGAAAGACGGTGGGGGTTGTGTCAGATTATCATAAATTCTCTAAGTTCTAGCGATTCAAGTTTCTCTGGTGTGGGTACACCGTTCTCATCCCAACCTCTTGCCTCGTAGTAATGCGGAAGCATTTCGGGCAAACGGCTGACATTGCCTTTCATTGGGCCAGACTTGATAGGATCGTTCAACATCCTTTCAGGCAGGGTGTCATCAGCTTTTGTGAATCCAACGCTGAGATTATATAGCCTCTCAAGGTTGTATATCCTTTCTCCCGCCTTAACTATGTCATCGCCGCTGTATTCAATGCCGCAAGCGCCAGATAATTCAGCTGCAATAGCGGGTGCCCCTAGCGCAAAAGTGGTAAAGAGACACATTCCAATAGAATCGACTGCTGCTGTAAGGTCTTGAAATCCCTTTACCCAAGTGGGTTTTTCTACAATGGATTGCTGGTCAAGTTTTTCGGGCAGACCAAGAATTTCAGGAGATATAGTATATCCTCGGACATGGCAGCCACCCCTGTTAGAAGTTGCGTAGTTTAGTCCGATTCCTTGGATCCCTCTTGGGTCGTAAGCCGGCATTTCCTGTTTTTTCGCGGTCATTGATAGTTCAGGATGTCCATATTTAGCCGTCATTCTAAAAGATCCTTCAGCTAGTTCATTTCCGAATCCTTTGCGGTAAGCTGTGGCCTCTACAAGAGCAATAAGCGCTTCTTCGCTGCCAAATTTCAGCTCATAGCCTGTCTCTTCTTTAGAGACTGCGCCTTTTTCATAAAGCTCCATTGCCGCAGCCATCGTACTGCCCATAGTTATCGTATCAAGTCCCAATTCGTTGCAGATGAAGTTCGCCTTGTTTACTACATCGATGTTGTCGATGCCGCAGTCAGGACCAAAGGACCATACAGTTTCATATTCGGGGCCTTCTCCTTCTCCTGCATACTTACCTTCGCTCCATGCAACTCTCCCGCATCCGATCGAACAGAAAGCGCAAGCCTTGTTGCGATACATTCTCGTTGCGGCCAGTGATTCTCCGCCTATTTTATCGGCAGTTTCAAAATGCGATTCTTGGAAATTTCTTGTTGGGAGCGATCCTACTGAATTAAGGATGTTCAGAAGGACGTTCGTTCCGAATGTAGGCAGTCCACCACTCGTAACAGCATTATCCTTAAGCAGTTTTCTGCTATTTCTTACTGCTGCAAGGAACTTATCCTTGTCTGCTATCTTTACACCTTTGGTCCCTCTGACTACAATTGCCTTAAGGTTTTTGGTTCCCATGACAGCTCCTACACCGCTGCGCCCTGCTGCCCTGTGGTCATCGTTCATTATGGTGGCGAATAAAACTTTGTTTTCTCCTGCGGGCCCTATGCACGCTACCTTCGAATCTGGATCATGTTTTGCAAGGAGTGCCGCTGTTGTTTCCGGAACACTCTTCCCCCAGAGGTCGGAAGCATCACAAAGTTCGGCTTTTTCATTATAGATGTTGAGATAGACAGGTTTTGATGACTCTCCCTCAAAAATTATCATGTCATATCCG
>JAAYEY010000154.1 GCA_012728505.1 Synergistaceae bacterium
ATACCGAGGGAAGCCATTGCTTTTGCGGGTGATGACATTCCTGACATAGAATGCATTGAGTGGGCAGGCTTAGGAATAGCTGTTGCCAATGCGGTCGACGAAGTACTTAAATCAGCAAACTGGAAGACTCAAAGACCGGGCGGTTTCGGGGCTATTCGAGAGTGTGCGGAACATATAATTGGGATTAACGAGGGCGAAAGTGGAAAATAATTTTTATTCTAAATATATAAAATTCAAATCATTAGACAACTTTATATTCCATGAGTTGGTAGGGCCATTTTTCTTTGGGATAATGTCCTTTACCATAATCATGGTAGCGGGAGGCCTTCTTTTTAGGATTGCCGATCTAATAATAAAGAGTGGAGTCTCACTTGGAATTGTGCTGCGTCTTTTTCTATATTACCTTCCGAAGATGGTCGCCTTGACCATACCTATGAGTTGTCTCCTCGCCGCTCTACTTGGTTTCAACAAGCTCTCGGCGAACTCTGAGCTAGTTGCGCTTAAAGCTTCCGGAATATCCTTTACTCGCATTATCAGGCCGGTCATCGTATTGGCTTTTTTTGTCTCATTAGGAGCCTTTTTTGTAAACGAAACACTGGTGCCGGTGAGCGAAAGAGCTGCTGCCAACGTAATGGCTTACGAGGTATTCAAACAATCTCCGCCCGTCTTCAGTGAAAAGGTGTTTCTCAAGGAGGAATCCGGAGGTTCGCTTAAACGTGTCATATACGTGAACAGGATCGATATTAAAGATGGAAAGATGAGCGACGTAATAGTCCAGGAGTTTGAAGGTGGACTACTCAGTAGGCTGGTCTCAGCTAAAAAAGGCCAATGGATAGATGGCAGCTGGTGGCTTGAAGAGGGTAAGGTTTTTGAGATAACCAAGGAGAACGATGTCTCGCTGCTTTTCAAGTTCGACAAACAGGCTCTTCAACTTAACCTCAACCCAGAAGAGGTCGCACGGGCGGCAAGGACTCCAGATGAAATGTCACTTGCCGAGCTTTTCCGTGAGGTAAAAATGATGAGACAGCGAGGTATGGATGTTTCTAAAATAGTAATGATACTCAACCTTCGTTTTTCAGTCCCGTGGGCGTGTCTTGTACTTGCCTTAGTAGGAGCTGCTGTTGGAAGCAGACCGCAAAGATCAAGCACCGGAATGGGGCTCGGATTAAGCGTTATCATCGTTTTTGTTTACTATGTCATCCTCTCTTTTACTCAGTCGCTTGGGGACGCCGGCTATCTACATCCGGTCTTCGCCGCGTGGGTAGCAAACATAGTATTCCTGATAGTAGGAGCGGGCTTGACTCTGAACGCGAACAGGCTTGGCTAAGGGGTAATTTTGTGTGCGCTAAAATTGATGAACCTTCGAGCCGATTAAAACTTCTAGAGTATCTGGCAGAATCGGAAGGTGATTTTATTCCCGGCTCCGTTCTTATAAAAAAGCTAGGCTTTTCTAGGCAGGCACTCTTTAAGCTTGTCTGTGAGCTACGTAAAGATGGAATTGAGATAGAATCTATTCCGCAAAAAGGCTATATGTTACAAAACATCAAAGATATAGATTCTATGAG
>JAAYEY010000155.1 GCA_012728505.1 Synergistaceae bacterium
ATCCTTAACTTCTACTACGACCGGCTCATCCAGAACTCCTATGCCAAGATAGGGAATGCTCGCGTCTGCAACGATCCTTCCGTTGGCTGTTCCCTCTACCGGTGTCGTGTTGGCTTCTATTGTTGGGATAGTTGAAAACTCGCCCGGCTCGACTATGCAGTACAGTGCATTACCCCGTCTTCCTGTTGTATCAAACCACAGATCCGTTCCACCGGGGGATGTTAAATGCACTTTTTTCCCTTTTTCCAAAGCATCAGCTACAGCTTTGCAAACAGGCTTTATTGCCTGGAAGTCCGCTTCAATTCCGCCACTGATAAGCATTTCTTCCGTAAAATCAGTAAGAACCAGAATACGAGCACCGTTCTCAGCGGCAGCTTTTACTGCGTAGGTATGGGTCACCGAATAACTTACTGGAATAAGTATGACATCTGCGTGCATCATACTCTCGGCAATCATCTTAGGTGGCTCTTCTCCCGCTTTTTTACGCGGTTTCATTACGCTTACAACTACTTCAGCACCACGTTCTACCGCTGCCGCTGCAAGTACCTTAGCAATACCCTCCTGCACCATATCCGTAATTATCAGGATATTTTCTCCTGCTCTCAGAGAGACACAATCATCCATAATGGTCCTTGCTCCCTGCATCATGAGCGCATCTTTCATTCTCAAAACATACCACTCCCTATTTATATTATTTATAGCTAAATTTTTACTTTTAAACAACTTGTACTATAATACTACAATCATACAAGTTTTTGTCAAGTACTTGGATAAATATTTTTTAGTTTTACGCTTAAAATTTAAGTGCTGGAATAATTCGTGATTTACTTGTATATTTTGTTATGTAAAAAAAGCGAAAGAGGGCTCTAAACAGATGGAAGAAAAACCTAAAATTATTCGAGGTTCAGTGGTCAACTCATCCAAACTGAAAACGGAAAGACTATCTTCACAGATTTCAAAACTGATACTTTCAGAGGTTCAGTCAGGACAACTGCTCCCAGGAGACAAACTCCCTGCTGAAACCGTATTGGCTCAGAAATATGGAGTAAGCCGGACAATACTCAGAGAAGCGATTGCTAGCCTAAAAAATGATGACATACTTGAATCTAAACAGGGCAGAGGGATAATAGTTAAAAATCCAAGTCAAAGGCTGGCATTTCGTTTTTCTGACGTTTTTGAAACTATTTCCGTTGATGATATAAACTACTTTTATGAGATGCGGGCTCTTTTAGAATCTGAGGCCGCGGGCCTCGCAGCTGTAAGACACACTAAAGAAGATGTTGCTTCTATCAAAGCAACGTTCGAAGAGATGGAAGACGCGGTGCGAAATTCATCACCCGGAGATGAAGCTCACTTTAAATATAACGAATCTATCACAAAAGCAAGCCATAACCCAGTACTGATAGAATTTCTTGCTTTTTTGCAAAACAAACTTCATTCACTCGCAAGCGAACTAAGGATAAAAACCATGATGTCGCCGGAAAGGGCCGAAATTGTTCTTTCTGAACACAGGCATGTTGTCGAAAGCATTTTTTCTGGTGATCCGCAAAAAGCAAAAAATGCAGTAATAAATCATTTGAAAAATGCAGCAAAAAGAGCCGGAATAGAAATATATATGCCATAACAAAAAAGCAGCTGATATTACCATCTGTTACGTTGCTTGTTTGGAGGTAAAACAACTGAGGATAATAGTAGATGCAGATGCATGTCCTAAAACTGTGTTGCAGGTGACTGTCGAGACCGGTGTAAAATATACAATACCAGTTATCACTGTTGCAAGTTTTAACCACAATATAATCTCTTCTCAACACATAGTCGTTGAAAGCGGATCTCAGGAAGCAGATCTTAAAATCATAAATATAACGACACCTGGTGACATCATAGTGACCCAGGACTGGGGTCTTGCTTCCCTTGTCCTATCAAAAAAAGCTTCAGCAATCAGCCCCTTCGGTATAGAATACAATCCAGAAAAAATGACCTTCATGCTAGAAGAACGAGAAATCAAAGCTAAGTTTAGGAGAAGCGGAGGCAGAACAAAAGGCCCCGCAAAAAGAGCGTCATCAGATGACCTAAAATTCAAAGAGACTCTAGAAAAGATGGTTTTGAGGTGCATTGGTAAGAGTGAAGAGTAACTTGCGACATGTTAAGTGTCGCGGCAGTCAATGGGAAATCAATTGGTAGTCAATTGGAAAGAATGAAATACTAGA
>JAAYEY010000156.1 GCA_012728505.1 Synergistaceae bacterium
CAAAGCCCTTATCTCTTCCTCATCCTCATCGCTAATTACCTTTATTCCATTTTTCATAAGCAGGGAGGCCGTTATTCCGGCACCAGGGATCTTCTTGCTGGTGAAAGTTCCGTCGTAGATCATTGAAGATCCGCAGGAAGGGCTGTTTTGCTTCAGTATTGCCATGTCTATTTCTAGAAGCTGAGCAAGGCGTAATGTCTCTTCTGCCCCTTTTGCAAATGCTTCTGTATTCTCTTTACCACTTTTTTCAAAAACCCTTCCATCCCGTATTTCATCCGGTTCTCTTGGAGTTGGCAGTCCGCCAAGCTGTTCTGGGCAGACGGGAATAATGTCGTGACTGTCTATAAGAGATGCTATGTTTTTATCCAAATATCCGCCACCGCAATAGCGTGAATTGATTCCAAGCAAACAAGCACTTACTAGAATTTTCAAAGTTATCTCCCGCTTTCTGTTCCAATCTCCACAGTATAGAGCATTAAGATAATACAAAAAAGAGAAGAAAATGAGATTTGATAAATTTACATAGGCCACGCATTAACATATAATTTCATCCTATTAACAAGATGTATAATAAAAAATAATTCAGAATATTGTAACGAGTGAGGTGTTCTTTATGGAATATGTCAGTTTTGGTAAAACTGGATTGAGAGTCTCACGATTTGGCCTTGGCTGCATGAGGTTTCCTCGTGATGAAGACGAAGCAATCCGCATGGTTAGATATGCGATAGACAACGGTGTAAATTATATAGATACAGCATACACTTATCCGGGGAGCGAAGTTATCGTAGGTAAGGCACTCAAGGATGGTTACAGGGATAAGGTTTGTCTGGTTACAAAGTGTCCAGTAGTCCTAATTTCAAAGCATGAGGACATGGAAAGATTTCTTGACGAACAGCTTGAGAGGCTTGATACGGATTATGCAGACATATATCTTCTTCATAATTTGAGCCCCGCAGTGTGGGAGAAGGTAAAAAAATATGATGGAGCAGGGTTTCTCGATAGTGTTGCTAAAAAAGGAAAGATACTCCATAAAGGGTTTTCCCTCCATAACAGTTTTGATGCTTTCAAAGAAATAATAGATTACTACCCATGGGACATGACACAGATACAGCTAAATATACTCGATGAGAAAAATCAGGCGGGCGGAGTTGAAGGACTTAAGTATGCATCGCACAGGGGTCTCCCGGTAACGATAATGGAACCTTTGAAGGGTGGCTCTTTGATTAAAGATGCCCCTAAGAGTGTTCTAGAAATGGTAGACAAATACCCTGAAAAACGACCACTTGCAGAGTGGTGTTTTAGGTGGCTTTACGACCAGCCGGAGGTCTCTGTCGTTCTTAGCGGTACAAGCAATATGGAACAGCTTAAAGATGACATAAGGATTTTTAATAGTTCTGACATAGATGTCATGAGTAAAGAAGATAAAGATTTTATTGCGTGTCTTGCTAAGGAATACAAGTCCAGCGTGACTATTCCCTGCACGGATTGTAAATATTGTATGCCATGTTCGCACGGGGTCATGATAACGGCTGTCTTTGCACTTTATAACAAATACCACAATACTTTGGACGAGTCGGTAAAAGAGCATTACAAAGATGTTTTCTTTAAACCCGGAAGGGGAGCGGATCAGTGTGTTTCGTGCGGTGTGTGCGAGCTTCATTGCCCCCAGGGACTTAAGATCAGGGAACTTCTCGCAAAAGCGCACGAAGAGTTGATAAATTGAAAGGAGAACATCATGAGCGAATATTTTGAAAACAAAGTTGCAGCAGTGACAGGAGCGGCATCAGGATTGGGCCTTGGTATTACTGAAGAACTTCTTAAAAGAGGCGCTGATGCTGTTTTCATGGGGGACTTCAATGAAGAGGGCCTCAAGCGTGAATCAGAGCGGCTGAATATACAGTATCCAGATAAAGTTTTTCCTGTCCTAACGGATGTTACGAAGTTGGATCAGGTAGAAAAACTTATATTTAGTGCAAAAAAACATGCAGGCCATCTAGATTTTATGTTTAACAACGCAGGAAAGGGTCTTACCCTTCCGACAGAACAAATAACTTTTGATATATGGAAATACGTTATTGACCTCAACCTTATGGGTGTTATACACGGCACCTATACCGCTATTCCAATAATGAGGGAGCAGAAGTTCGGTCACATAATCAACACCGGATCAATGGGAGGAAAGGTGCCTGTTCCTTATCAGGCTGTTTATGCGGCTACCAAGAGCGCTGTTATCTCGATGACAGAATGTCTACAGTATGAATTAGAAAACGAGGGGTTGCAGTTCAGTGTTTTTTGCCCGGGAAATGTACGCACATCAATATTTGCAGGAATGACACCGCCAGCTGATTCGATAAGCGTAGAAGAGGCTGTGGAGTATATTTTTGCTGAGTTGGAGAAGGGGTCTCTTGTGATAATTTTTCCCGAGGCAGCAAGGTCTGTTGACTATCTTTACAGAGAAAAAAGAGAAGACTTTGATAAGCTAATGAAAAAGTTGGCAGATGAAAGGCGAGAAAATTATCGTACCAAAGGTACGTACTGTTAAAAAGCTCAACTTTTCCACCGTCTTTCCCACATGATTCGGATCAGAAGGGGAGTCGATTAGGGCAAGGCTGGACCCCGGCTCGAGTGCATACCGGGGAGACGATGAGGGCAGGGCTGGACTCCAGCAAGTTTAAAAAAACAACTGTTTGACAATTGTTTGACCGCCCTTACAATCGCCCACTCGGCACGTTTCTGCCGCAGCACTTAACAACAGTCTATATTTATGGCTCAAAAGCCCGGTATTTCGTCTAAGCCGATATTTTACATAAGGAGATTGAATAAATGCGAGATAGGTGGTCTTCAAAAAAGGCTGATATACCTATAGACCTTGTTATATTGATAATTGCTGGTATGACGATGGTTATAGCCGGGCTTTTGCTTTTTGCTGTTTACGCCGGTATCGTGCCATATTATGAAAACGGACTATACGGGCTTCTAATATTTATATACGCGATGCAGATAACAGTACTGGGTAAGACTCCATTTGGAGATGTCTCCAATCGGTCGCTTCCGCTCCTGATATTGGGAATAATGGTTGCCTGCGTTGGGATAATCACATCTTTTATTCCGGATTTACTGAAAAATATTCCTAAGGTAATACTCTTCATTTGCTTTGGTCCCGGAGGCCTACTCTTGCTGCTTCAGCTCTTTTTATCGAAGGATAAGTTTCCTCTTTGGAAAAAGAAGGGAGGAATATTTGCTATACTTGCTGTGAATTGTGCCGCTATATATTCTCTCTCAGTATTTATATCTCTTCTCTTAATAAATAAAAATTTTGTGACCGGCAGGTTTACGGCTTTTTCAGTCCTATTATATGGAGCACTCATCCTTTCTCTGTCCGTGGTGCTTTTTAGAATTTACGCACTGCATCCCGCTTCCACACAAAGGCCATACGGAGAAACACTGCTTCCGGATGACCGTACTGTGATCCTTATAACGGGGGTTTTCATGGTGTTGCTTGGTATTTTGCTTATACCGGTCAGCATCGGCCTTCTGCCTTTTTCAGGCAGTGCGCAGTTAGGTCTCCTTATCGTAATAATGTCCATACAGATGGTGGCCTTCGGCAACACTCCTATAAGGTCTTTTACAAGAACATGGCCTGTGGTATCAGTTGGACTTTTCTTTGCATCAATGGGAATAGTTTCCTGTATAATACCTAATATACTTGTTCCTTGCCTGACCGTGATTATTGCACTGCTGAACATTGGGGGAGGGGTTATTCCTCTCACTAAGTTGGTTTCGTCAAGATTGAGAGATAAACGGGCTGAGAGAACTGATGTTCTGCCAATAATTACAAAACTATATCTTACTCAGATAACTTTAAACGTACTTTCAATAATTTTCGGTACATCAATGCTGATTAAAAACCTGATTCCCGGATTGGTAATAGGAGTGGTACTAACCGCCAACGGGGTAGTTTTACTCTATCTTCTAAGTATTCTTTCGGAAATCGATAAAATAAAGAAAAGCATGGCATAGTATGCTTAGATAACAGATCTAATATGTTTTTTAGCAATTACTGTTTTTTTCCACCGTCTTTCCCGCATGATTTTGATCCCGGAGGCACTGGCTTAGATTCTATGGCAAACCTAGTGACAGCCTGAATTAAAAGCCGCTGGACCTCCGTTAAGTTGCGTCCGGAGGAGACGATGTGGACAATGCTGGGCCCAGGGGATGTGGACCTAGGAAACGATGGGGGCAAGACGGGCCCTGGCAGATTCCAAAACAACTGTTTGTGACAATCGTTTGACCATTGTTTGACAATTGCTTGACTACCCATACAATCGCTCACTACCGCTTTACGCGGCACGTTTCCGCCGCAGTACTTAACTATTAACAACAGGTGGAAAAATTCTGTTATAGTATAAAAAAGGAGGGATGAGAGTGTTTGTGAATATAATTGAAGTTTTTAAACAATACGGAACTGGTACAACTTTTGTCCTTGGGTTGCTATCGATAGTGCTTTTGATAATTTTTGCATCAATATCTCGTAGATTTTTGCATAGAGTGAAAATGATACTTTCGCCAATAGAAAGAATGAAAATAAAAGAAAAACTTACCCAGAGCGAATTAGAACTCCAAATGCTCAATCTGTCTTATTCTCACAAAAATGTCAGATGGATGAAACATAATCTTGTTATAAGCAATCGTAATCAGCTTGCATACGGAACCCTTAATAAAATCCGCAACAGTTTATCCCTTGTCTCGCCTGAGATTATTGCTTTGATTCCTGCTGCCCGTTGGTTATTCGATAATTTCCAAATGCTTTACAGGGAACTTAAGAAGGTCAAGACAACGGGAACTAGCAGGAAAATAATACCAGTATTACAAGATGGAGAATTCAGAGGGTATCCACGGATTTATGTTGTGGCCAGAAAGATGGTTACCTTGACCGGCGGGTATCTTAATGAGGAGAGTATCTCCTTTATGATACAGGCATATCAAAAGGAACTTCCATTAACAACTGCAGAGATATGGGCTCTTCCGGAAATGATAGGGTTTTGTCTTTTAGAAGTAGTAGTAGAACTAGCTGGAGATATTCTCCATATAACAGAGACAAAATCGAAGGCAGACATATTTGTTAGAAATAATTTAAAAGAACAAACAGACATAATAGATGTCTCTTCTCTTCTACAGAGGCCGGATAAAAAATACCGCGAAAATATTCCCTTTCATTCCCATGTTATCTACTTGCTAAAAAATATGTCATTCGATGAATCGTCCATACAAAGGTATGTTGAATATCAATATAAATATAACACTAAGTATTCTAAACCCTCAGATATATTTCAAGAGGAAGGGGAAATTGAATCGCTCCTCGAATCAAACATCCGTACTTTTTTGGTTAGCTTAAGGGAAACAGTTGAAATTGATGGGGAAGAACTTTTTGAAAATCTTTCTGTACTTGAACATACACTACTTAAAGACCCTGACGGGATCTATGTGGATATGGATTCAGAAAGTCGTGCAAGATACCGTGCTGTTATAGAAAAGCTTGCTGTAAAAAATAACATTGATGAGAATTTAATTGCTGAAATATGTCTGACTCTTGCCGTTGAAGGAAGAGAAAACTTAAAGAGCAGTCACCACGTAGGTTGTTACCTTGTAGGAGAGGGCCGCTCCATTTTAAAAGCGCAGGTGTTAGATCATCCAGAGCCAGAAAGATTGACCCCAAGACGAAACCTCCAAGGGACCTGTTATTTTATTACTTTTGCTCTTTTTTTCGTGGCTTTTTATGTGAGTCTGGCATATGTGCTCCGCGAGTCAGGTATTATTGCCGCGACATACGTTGCAACTGCATTTTTGTCTGTCTCGTTGTTGTTAGTGATTGGCATGGCGTTGGAGACAACCAATATAATATTCACTAGATTGATCCCGGTAAGAGAGCTTCAAGCATTGGACTTTATCAAGGGTATACCTGAAAGAGCCAGAACATTTCTCGTAATGCCTGTGATTATTTCTTCGAAGGATCAAGCCCTTGAGTATTTGGACAGATTGGAAAGGCACTTTTTGTCAAATAGACAATCCAACCTCTTCTTTGCACTGCTCGTCGATTTTGAGGACGCTGACATCCTCAGGAAACCTCAGGATGATGATCTTGAAAATTTTCTCAGCCTACACATTGGAGAACTTAATGATCTTTATCCATTATCGCCACAGAGGTTCTCGGTTTTGATTAGAAGTAGGAAGTGGAATGAGTCTGAAGGATGTTTTATGGGCTGGGAAAGAAAAAGAGGAAAGTTAGAAGAATTCAATGCACTTCTATCTGGAGAGCAAGATACAAGTTTTACAACAATAGTTAGCGATAAAAGCATATTTAATACATTCAAGTATGTTATTACACTAGATGCTGATTCAATACTCTTAAAAGATAACGCAGCCAAGCTTGTCGGTATAATTGAGCATCCTCTTAATCAGCCTGTAATTGACCCTATTAAAAAAAGAATCAAAAGTGGATATGCAATTATTCAACCATCCATAACAAGCCACATTTACAATGGCAAAGGAAACCTTTTTTACCGTGTGTTTGCGGGAAAGCAGGGACTGGACCAATATTGCAACGCTATATCTGATATATATCATGATGTTTTTAATGAAGGGATATTTTTGGGCAAAGGAATTTACCATGTAGAAACTTTTTATACCATTCTCAACAAAAAGATACCCGAGAATCGCGTCCTCAGCCATGATTTACTTGAGAGTTGTTATGTAAGAACAGCTTTCTCGAGTTCCGTAAAAATAATAGATGATTATCCCTCTAACCTTCTTTCCCATGCTAAAAGGGATCATAGGTGGATAAGGGGCGATTGGCAGCTGTTACCTTGGCTGTTTAAAAGAAATACTTTGGCTTGTTTATCCAAATGGAAAATTCTAGATGACCTAAGAGCTAGCTTGGTACCTTTATGCAAAGTAATTTTAATAATTTTGAACCTTGCACTTCTTCCTCAGGCTTATTATCTTTGGCTGCCGATAGTCTTTTTTTCAGATGCCTTAGCTTTGTTTTTCTTGTTTTACGACATAATAAGACAAAAAATTAGCCGACCCCGACTTGCTCTGGTGTACAGAGATCTGCTAAAAGACATAATGTTGCAAATCCTAAGATTTGTACTGGAAATGGTTTTTCTTCCTTATAATGCATATATAGCACTAGACGCCATATTGAGGACACTGTACAGGTTGCTAAAAAGTAAAAAAAATCTTCTTATGTGGAATACTGCAGAAAAAGTAGAAAAACACGCCCCAAACACTAGAATGGATTATTTTGTACACATGTCCAGCTCTCTGATTCCTTCTGCCATTATCATCGGATTGTTGTTTGTTGTTGATATTTCTTTTGTGGGAATGATTTTTTACGGAATTTTATCTGTTTTGTGGGGGCTATCGTACTGGGTAGCATATAGTATTAGCCAAACGTCAAGTGAAATACAAATCGCAGAGCTTCCTGAAGATGAGGAAATGCTGAGAGAAATTGCGAGAAAGACCTGGCAGTTCTTTAAGGATTTTTCTAAAAGCGACAACAACTGGCTTTGCCCGGACAATTATCAGCA
>JAAYEY010000157.1 GCA_012728505.1 Synergistaceae bacterium
CATACGGGGATGACGGGGAGGGAGTTTTCTGTCTTCTGCGGTGTTTTCGCCGTTGCTCATAACAACCGACTCCCCATCGACTTCCAATTGATTACCAATTGATTTCCGCGACGTTCTACGTCGCAGACTGTAAGCACAACATAGCATAGAATGATAAACTGAATGCTGAAGAGAAAAATATTAATAGAGAAAGCAATATCACAGGGGGTATAAATAATGGTTTGTGATGGAGAATCTAGAAGTCTTAATTTTATTGAAGAGATAATTACAAATGATCTGGAGAACGGCGTAGTTGATAGTATAATCACGCGCTTTCCGCCTGAGCCAAACGGTTATCTGCATATAGGTCACGCAAAATCTATATGTTTGAACTTTGGTCTTGCAATTCAGTTCGACGGTAAATGCAATCTTCGTTTTGATGATACGAATCCAACCAAGGAAGAGACGGAGTATGTCGAATCGATAATGAATGATGTCAAATGGTTGGGTTTTGAGTGGGCTAACCTTTGCTATGCGTCTGATTATTTTGATCAGTTCTACAAGTGGGCTATTGACCTAATAAATGCAGGAAAGGCATATGTAGACGACCAGAGTGCGGAAGATATCAGGCAAAACAGGGGCACTCTTACAAAACCGGGAGAAGATTCACCTTTTAGAAACAGATCGATAGAAGAAAACATAGATCTTTTCAAAAGAATGACAGAAGGCGAATTTGAGGAAGGTTCCAGAGTGCTTAGGGCTAAGATTGATATGTCCAGCAGCAATATCAACATGAGAGATCCTGTTATTTACAGGATATTAAAGAGAAGCCACCACAGAACGGGCGATAAATGGTGCGTCTATCCGATGTATGATTTTGCTCATGGGTATGAAGACGCGATAGAAGGCATTACACATTCTATTTGTACTTTAGAATTCCAAGACCACAGACCTCTTTACGACTGGTTCATTGAAAATGTCGATGTTCCTCACGTGCCGCGTCAGTATGAGTTTGCGCGTCTTAATCTAACATTTACCATCATGAGCAAGCGTAAACTTCTCGAACTTGTTACATCAGGAATAGTTTCCGGGTGGGATGATCCCAGGATGCCCACCATCTGTGGCTTTAGACGCAGAGGATATACGCCTGAATCGATTAGACGTTTTTGCAAGGAGATAGGTGTAGCTAAATCGGACAGCATGGTCGAAGTAGAACTGCTTCATTACTGTCTGAGAGAAGAGCTTAACAGAACCGCACAACGTGGAATGGCTGTACTCCGTCCGCTGAAAGTAGTTCTTGAGAACTGGCCTGATGGGTTTGTTGATGAGCTTGATGCAGAGAATAACCCAGAGGATGAAAACTCCGGGAATAGGAAAGTCCGCATTGGAAAAGAAATATACATAGAGCGTGAAGATTTCATGGAAGAACCATCAAAAAAGTTTTTCCGCCTTGCACCTGGCACGGAAGTTCGTCTGAAATATGCATACATTATAAAGTGCAAAGAAGCTATAAAGGATGAAAACGGAGAGGTTGTTGAGCTTCGCTGCACTGTCGATATGGACAGCAGGGGAGGAAATGCTCCCGACGGAAGAAGAATCAAAGGAACGCTTCATTGGGCCTGGACAGGTGATGCAGTTGAGGCAAAAATCAACCTATATGGTAATCTCTTTACTCTCAAAAATATGAATGACATGGAAGAGGGTAAGGACTACCAAGATTATCTTGATCCGGAATCACTTGTGGTTATTGAAGATGCTTTGGTAGAGCCGATACTGGCTAACGCAAAGCCAATGGATAAATTTCAGTTCCTTCGCCACGGGTATTTCTGTGTAGATGCTGAATCGACTCCAGAAAAGCCAGTCTTCAATAGGACGGTATCGCTAAAGGATTCATGGGGGAAGATCTCGGCGGGTAACCGCCGCGGGAGTCGATAGGAAGTCAATTGGGGAGTCGATGGGGAATCGGTTGTTAGGGACGGCGGCATGGTTCATGCCGTGGGAGTCTATTGGTAATCGATTGGAAATACTGCGACATACAACTTGTCGCGGAAGTTAATTGGTAATCAATTGGGGAGTCGATGGGTAATCGATGGGTAATGACAGACAAAAAACATGGCAGGAAGATCCTTATCCGTCATCCTCGAGTGTAGTTAATCGGGGATCCAGTGACTTGCCCCTCACCGTCTTTCCCGCATGCAGTTGAGCGGGAATCTAGGTCTGCATTCAGTTTTGTACTTGACTTTTAACTCTCAAACAAAAGACGCTCGTTAAGTAGCGTCCTGAGGCGATGATGAGTGGAGAAGATATTGGAAAGGCATACCAAAGAGATGATTTTTAAACTGTTTTGTTAATATATTCCCCATGGACTCCCAATTGATTACCAATCGATTTCCCATTGACTACCGCGACGCGAAACGTCGCTGTCATATCAAATTATAATATGCCAGTCTTTTCCTGCACTCTTCTCGGCCTAGCTGTGCAGCTACTTCGAAGACGCCGGGGCTTACTTTTCTTCCTGTTAGAGCCCACCTTAAGGGTAATGCTACCTCTTTCATGCTGCTTTCGTTTGACTCGACCCAGGTTCTTGTGAAGGCTTCCATTGTTTGGGGAGTAAAATCGGCCACTTCAAGCAGCTCACCGTAGAATTTCTTTAATAGTGGGCGAATTTCTTCTTTTATATCATCAGCTTTGTATCTCTCTTTTACAGTATCGAAACTAATAAAGTAGTCGCTGTATTCTGCGAGTTGGAGTGTGGTCTGGCCTCTTCCTCCCATTGCCTGAAGAGACGAAGCAAGATAGTCGTCAGAATAGCTGTTGATATCCAAACCAAGGTTCTTCCAGAATGGTTTTATTATCTTTAAAAGTTCTTGAGGATCCATAATTTTCATCTGTTCTTGGTTTATGTGGTTCAGTTTATCAATGTCAAGGACAGCCGGTTTCTTTGTGACGGAACCAAGATCGAATAGTTTTATGGCTTCACTCCTTGTAAATACTTCTTGGCCGTCTTTCGGTGACCAACCCAAGAGGGCAAGAAAGTTGAAGACTCCATCAGGAAGATATCCCAGGTCATTATACTCAAACACGCTGGTAGCGCCCTGTCTTTTTGATAGTTTTTTCTTGTCCTTACCAAGTATCATCGGAAGGTGTGCAAATTTAGGTATTTCAAAACCAAGTGCGTGATAGATAAGCAACTGCTTTGGGGTATTTATTATGTGGTCTTCTCCACGTATGACCATATTGATGTTCATTGTGTAGTCGTCTATTACAACTGCGTAATTGTATGTGGGCATGCCATCTCGTTTAAGAATAACGATGTCCTTGATCGTTCCGTCTTGGTTGACTGAGGCATTCTCGCTCTTAACTGAAATCTGTCCATATACTTCATCATCAAAGGTAATCGTTTCGCCGGAAGGAACTTTGAAAAGGACAGCTCCATCATCTTTATAGGCAAGTCCTGCGTCAAGAAGCTGCTCAGCATACTTGGTATATGATTCCATACGCTCAGATTGCCTGTATGGGCCATATCCAGCAGGTTTATCTGGGCCTTCGTCCCAGTCGAGCCCCATCCATCTCATTCCATCCATTATCGACTGTTCATATTCTGGAGTGGACCGCTCTTTGTCAGTGTCTTCTATGCGAAGGACAAAAGTGCCTCCTGTGTGACGGGCATATAACCAGTTGAAAAGTGCAGTATGAGCTCCTCCGATATGAAGTGAGCCAGTGGGACTTGGAGCAAATCTTACACGTGTATTATTGGGCATTTTATGAACCTCCGGTGTTCTGATAGTTAGCGAGCAAATCATCAAATACTCTGTTTTTCATGCTCAGTAGGTCCACGAAAGCATGCTGCTCAAAGGATTTAGCTCTGTGACCAGTAAATTATACCATCAAAAAAGAAACAATTAAGACAATTGTCTGAAGCCTATATTACCCTTACAATGAGTGTTGTAAATGAGGATATTTATCTTTTTGGATTGTGAAGAGGATGGTATATATGAATAAAGAGATGCTTCTTATCGATGG
>JAAYEY010000017.1 GCA_012728505.1 Synergistaceae bacterium
AAAGATAGCCTATGCGGAAAATCTATAGCGTTCACTGCGACCCTCTCGTCTTCGCTCGGAACATTCATTTCGATAGCAGCCCAGTTTTTGTCATGCATAGCCATGCTGAAAGGACTCTTCCCTCTATCCTCATCAGCAGCGTCGCTAATAGCCGGTTTCTCCATAATCGGTTTTATAGCAGCAGGAGGTCTGAAAAGTTTCAGCACCCTTGGCGGGGCGAAGATTGTCCTGCTCTATTTTGTCCTTATTGCATGCTTCGTCATGGCAGTTTTAAACGGAGGTACCATAAGCCTTGTAGCCTCACGTCTCGACCCAAGCCCATGGTTAAACCCTTTTGGAAGGGGTTTTGTACCTGAGATAGGCTATTTAGCCTCCATGATTGTTGGTGTCTTCACCACACAGATCTACATCCAGGCGTTAGCAGCCGCCAAAGATTCTGAAACAGCTAAGAAGGGCGCATTTGCCTCAGCTATTTTGATGCCTCCGATGGGTCTTCTGGGAACATGGATTGGGCTGACTGTAAGAGCCAGAGGCATCGAAATTAGACCTGATGCAGTACTGTCATGGTTTATAATGGATTCCTTCCCACCTTTTTTAGGTGGAGTAATTTGGGGAGCAATACTCATAACAGTCATAGGATGTGCTTCGGGGCTAATTTTAGGAGTCTCTACAAATATAGTAAAAAACCTTGTGCCACGAAAATTTATGGATAGAATTGGAGACAAAGAAGTACTAATCCATCGTCTGATCATCGGTGCGCTAGTAGTTACAGCCGCTGCGGCAGGAGTAACTGGAGCTGGATCGATGATACTCGAATGGAGTTATCTAAGCATGGGACTCAGGGGGGCTGGGACATTCCTTCCCTTCATCGTTGCTGTACTTCGTCCTAATTCCCTCTCACCAAAGTGGGCGCTAGCCTCCTCAGCAGCAGGACTTTCAGGGACTCTCATATGGGCATTCGCCTCTTTACCAGGGGATCCGCTCTTCGCCGGTCTTGGGGTTTCGGCTTTATGCGTCCTCGCAGGAATCAGAGTCAGAAAAAACTATATTTGAAAAGAGCAGGCCGCCCTACATCAAAACGGAAGGGCGGCCTGCTAACTTTTTTATCAGGCTAACAGCGAAATAGATCTATCTCTTGTAACCGATGATATTGCGAAGAAGGTTTTTCCTCCACTGTTGACCCTTTTCATCTTCTACTCCGACAGTTTTAGATCCATCAATAACTCCTACAACTCCTCTTCCCTGTCCCGTTTCAGCTACAAGGATCTGAAGTGGATTGGCTGTAGCAGCAAAGACCCTGCAAACTTCCTGTACGTTTTTAACCCTGTCAAGAATATTAATCGGGAAAGAGTTTCTCAGAATAACGACAAAAACATGTCCTGCATTTATTGCGCTGGCATTTTTTATCGCTGCATCTTCAAGATCACTTCTGTTGCCATCGTGCCTTACGAGACAGTCACCTGAAGCTTCGCAAAAAGCTATCCCAAATTCTATCGAGGGTGAAGATGTGATTAGAGCCTCGAATAGGTCCTCAACTGTTTTAATGAAATGACTTTGGCCGATGATGATATTGCAGTCCTCAGGAATTATGGCCTGTACAATGTCAATATCTATATTGCATGACATAACAAATTACCTCCTCAAAGATCGATGTACCCAAAGTATATCAAATTATAACCGTAACTGAATACTCCGTTATAAACACCAGGAACTTGTAACCAATAAAAAATCCCGGAGCGCTTACTGGAAGCGTCCGGGATTATTTGTCGTGTGTTTTCTGTAACGATCCTTTGCAGAATCTATTTCTTTTTAAGTTCAGTGATCACTTCGGCAGTTATATCGGTGCCTCCGAAAAACACTGCCCCTTTATCAACTACGACCGTAATCTTTTTTGCATTTGCAACTGTGCGTATCGCAAGATTTATATCTTTGAATAGAGGCTCCATAAGTTTTCTCTCTTCATTTGCAGCCTCAGTTCTTTTGTCCTGGAATATCTTAGCCTTTTTTTTGTCGTCTGTCTCTTTGTCAATTGCAGCTTTTGCCTCTGCCTGTTTTTTGTTTGTTATATCGCTAATCTGTTTTTGTATTTGTTCAAATTTTGGATGTTGGAACATAATCTTCTGTGGGTCTACACACCCCATTACATCTTGAGCAAATGCTGCACCGGTAATATATAAAGAAAGGAAGAGCACTGCCAAAACACTTACGGTAATTCTTCTTGATGGAAACATATTTCCTTTACCCCCTCTTATTGATTAAACAAAATGGCACTTAGTAAGCCGATTAGTGAATTCTAACTGTCAATAAACCTCAAGTCCACGTATAATTGCGGAATAAAGAAATATACGATTCGAAAGGTGGAGACTAAAATGGAATGTATGGCTACTTTTGACACTGTTCACATGGCTTTGTTCTTTGAGAAATCTTGCAGGAGCGTCGGTTTAAAAGTAAAAATAGTTCCTGTCCCGCGGGAAATCTCCTCGAGCTGCGGCTTCGCATGCAGTTATCCATGCGAAGAGGAGGAGAACATAAAATCCATTGCTAATGAAAAAGAGATAGAGGTCTCAAACTACCATAGGCTTTAAAAAGCTACTCTTCCGGTTCGTCCGGGGGAGTCCCATCTTTAAAATATTTACGCCAGAAAAGAGCGGTAAAACCTCTCCAGAGGAGATAGCCGCCCGATGTCACAGCAATACTTATCCAAATCAGGTCAGAAAAACTAAGGCCGGTTCTTTTAAGCTCCAACTCTCCGCTTTGCCTAACTTCAACCGATCCCGGTCCAAACCATTTCCAGGCCCAGAATAGCAGGAAAATTAAAGCTGCGGCTGTAAGTAAATTATTTATCGTTTTAGTCGAGATTTTGTCAAAATCCATGCTCCCACCGCCTTTGTAAAGATTCTCTATTTTCTTTTTATGATACTGTTTATTATTTTTTCTAAGTGGAAACGGATTATCCTACCGTAAGAAAATCCTTGAAAACGACTCCTTATTTTTGTTTTGCCATCAACGTTTCTTCTTACAAAAGTTCTCGTCTTGGGTCTGAGCATAATCTGGCTTGGATAGAGGCTCCTGTGCCCTGAGATAACGTAAGATATCGCGCATACAAGTCCGGCAAAAGGCGCTATAGGAGCTCCAAATAGTTCCATGGCAAGAATTGTCGATGCTATCGGTGTATTTGTCGATCCTGCAAGGACTCCCACAAGGCCAAGCGCACTGCTTATTGAGGGATCAAGTCCGAAAAGCCCGCCAAAAAGAGAGCCGGCAGCTGCGCCTACAAACAAAGTGGGAGTAAGCACTCCTCCGCTACCCCCGCAGGAGAGAGTCACTGCCATCGCAAAAGACTTCAGAGCAAACGCCGCTATTGGGATCTTGCCCCCACTTATCGCCTCGTTTAGCGTTTCCATACCAAGACCTAAATATCTGGTTCCGAAAAGGGCGCTCAACATAAGAAGTATTGCCGCACCAAGAAGAGGTTTCTGCCACTCGGATATCTTAAGTGACTTGAAAACTTTTTCAACACGGTGCAGACATTCGATATGGAAGACAGATACTATGCCAAAAAAGGCTCCTGCAACAAGAGACCAGGCAATCAGACTGGGGGCCAGACGAGGGATACTGAGAGCAAAGTCGGGCAAATGCCCCGCTCCAAGATATGCCGCTGTAAAACAGGATACGATGCCGCTGATGAACGATGGGAGAAGGACGTCGTAGAACATTTGTCCTACAAACAGGACCTCTACCCCAAAAACAGCGCCCGTTATAGGAGTTCCAAAGACAGCTGAAAATCCAGCCGATATTCCGCATATAACAAG
>JAAYEY010000158.1 GCA_012728505.1 Synergistaceae bacterium
CTTACAAGTTGAAGCCTTTTCTAGCTCTTTGACGGCAATAATCATAATTAAATTACAGTTTTTGACCTCTCGCTCAACTTCTCACGCACCTTCTGTTTGAACTATCCGGAAATTCCGGATAGTTGCCGCTTTCTTTCCAAAGAATTATCTGGTTTGTAGCCGCTGCTTCAGGGGCTCCACCTCGTAATCACATAATTTCATACAAAAGGGTGATAGAAATCACACTTTTACACGGCATGTTGTGATTTTAATAGATGCGGGTCAATTCTCGGGATGTGAAATGAAAGGAGAAGCAGTTTTAAAAGCGGGAAACTATTTCGTTATCACACAGCAAGTTTTCTAATTAACATTTGTAGGTAAGGAAACGTCGCGGTTCCCATCTTTCTAGTAGATATAGTAATATTTTCAGACATATTACTCCCTTCAAATCTGTAAGGAAAACCATAAATTGTTCCTTACAGAAAAGGAGTGCCGTTATTTATACGAGAGGCTAGGTTTATCAAAGTCCCAGGACGCAATTGATTTGGCGTCCACAGGTTTTTAATTCTCTGAGATAAAGAATAAATCAAAAACTGGATTCCCGCTCAAGGCCACACGGGAACGACGGGGAGGAGATATTACTTCTCACGGCACGTTTTTCTGTCATAGCCCTAACAACCGATTTGCCAATTGACTCCCCAACTGATTACCAATCGACTCCCGCGGCACGATAAGCCCCCATCGTCTCGCCGGTATGCATTCGAGCCGGCACCCAGTGCCGTGTTTACTCTATTTTCCGTGGCATCTTTTGTATTTCAGTCCGCTTCCGCAAGGACAGGGATCGTTTCTTCCTACCTTGGGGATTGTCGGAATGTTAAAAGGCTCTTTTGGGAGCGGTTTCAGCTTAGGGCGTTCGAATCGCTCAAAAATTTCATCCGGAGTGAATCCGTTGTTGTAATAGAGTCTGGTGTTGTTATAGGTATTTGATAGTACTTGAACAAAGCGATTCAAGTCGTCGAGACCATTAAAGACGTAATCGTTTTCTGTGAAGTACTCTATGCAGTTTCTGATGTCAATACCTTCTTGTATCATCTCTTGGAGATCAATGATATCTCCATCCACACCGTCCAAACCTTCTCCTTTTTTGGTCAGACGATTTTTCAATATATAAGTTTTTAAGTCTGCATAGGGCTTTTTGGGTTCAATATATAAAGGATTTACATATCGCAGGAATTCTGCTCTATCAGGAAGGTAACGCGGTTTTCCCTTCTGATTCTGGCGTATCGATTTCACGTCCTCTTCATATTCAAAAAAACGAGGTTGGTAAGTGGGTCCTGAAATAATATCGTGGAATATGCTATATTCCACGTCATCTGTTTTCGCCAACCTTTGCAGAGCCAAAGTAGCTTCTTCGCGGTCCGTTTTTGCATTTTCGTAATGGTTGAAGACATCGACAAATTCGTCAACGCTGATTACACCGTATAAAAACACCGATGCAGTAGCGTAGCATGCGAGTAGTTCCTTTCGTATCTTGCTTATCCGCAGGGTCGACTGTCCGGCGTTTTCTTGTTTTTCTTCCATAATCCTGCCTCCTCACTGAAGACTTCACTCTCTTCAATCTACGATAAATTTTTATCATCCGTTTCGATTTTTGGTTTTATCAAAAAATTCGAGAGATTCTCGAACGAAAGTTTCTAAGTACCTCGTATTATAGACCTGACAGAAAACACTTAAAAGACGGGGAGGGGACATTGCTTCCCGTGGGATGTACTAGCCCGCAGCTTTCAAATAATCATTTGACTGATCCATACCAATTGACTACCAACTGGTTTGCAATCGACTCCTACGGCATACCACACGCCGTTGTTCATTACGACCGTTTGCCCATTGCTTGCCAACCGTTTGCCGATCGCTAGCCTGCCCTTAATATCCAATTCTCCGCCTGATGTTTTACTCGGCACTTCCTTCGCAGGAACAGTTTATGTTGCCCGCTAGGATCTCTTTCCAGTCTCCAATAACATCATGGGTCCAGCAGTCGTCGGCGCCCGCGGATTCTCTCATTGTCAGCGCAAAGATGTAACTGAGTTCTTCAACAGTTGCTCCGGCTTCAAGAGCACCTTTGAAGTGCTTTAGCACACATGGTTTGCTGCGTCCCTTTATTGAGAGGGCAAAGCATATAAACTGGTATGTTTTTTCATC
>JAAYEY010000159.1 GCA_012728505.1 Synergistaceae bacterium
AGAGGTGAAGTAAGTAGGGACACCGTTGGTCCTTATAAGAACTCTGTCTTTATCGTCTCCGAAGAGGGTGGATCTGAACCAGAGAGCCCCCTTTTCTTCGTATGCGAAATCTCTATTTTTAAGTTCTTCCATTGCCGGATCGATAAGATTATTGTCATAAAGAGATTGTTCAGAGAACCATACGTCAAAGGTTACTCCGAATTCTTCTAAGTCCTTACGGATCATTTCAGTAACTATTTTAGCTGTCTCCGTTGAAAAAAATGCAACACTCTCTTCAAGTGGTTTATTCGCGAGTTCGTCTCCATACTTGTCTACAAAAGTTTTAGCTATATCTACCATATATTCACCATGGTAGCCGTCTTCGGGAAAAGGAGCTTCGTCGCCTCTTCCAATAACTTCGAAATAACGTGACTGGGCTGATCTTCCCAAAAGCTCCATCTGGAGCCCGGCATCATTTATGTAGTATTCGCGTTCTACTTTCCATCCGGCAAAATCAAGTATTGAAGCTATGATATCTCCTACAGCAGCCCCTCGTCCATGTCCCATGTGTAGTGGACCAGTAGGATTTGCGCTTACAAATTCTACTTGGACTTTTCGTCCTTTGCCTGAGTTAACTCGTCCGTAATTTTCATTCTGTAATATCGCACTCTTCACTGCATCTGTGATCCAGTTTGAAACAAGGGTAAAGTTTATAAAGCCAGGTCCTGCTATATCCGCCCTTTCAACAATCTCTCCAAGCGGTACCTGGCCTATTATCTTCTCTGCAAGCTCCCTTGGCTTCATCTCTAAAGGCTTGGCCAGCTGCATGGCTATGTTCGTTGCCCAATCACCGTGTTCGGCCTGCTTAGGCCGTTCCAGACGCACCTCAAACCCTTCAGGCATGTCCTTACCGCCGTCTAAGGCAATCTTTTCAACTACCTTTTCAAGTATCTTTTTCAGTTCTTCTGTCATGTTCTGCAAAATCAAACACTCCTTAATAATAAAAGACTTCTATTTTCTAAAAGGAAGGTCCAGCACAGGCCATCTCATACAAGCAGCAAGCTCTTCTTTTAAAATTGCCGCGAGTTGATTATCGATTATGACGGTTTTTACAGTCCAGGTACTGTCGGCAATAAGCTGAGCTTTTTTGGGCCAATGTGTGATCGATTCTTTAAGCACAGCCTTTGTCCCCTCTCCCAGCTTTTTAAGTGGAGGAGCCTGGATCATTTTATATCCTGAAGGCATGTTCATCCGAATTTTTTGATCGATTATGAAAGGGAAACGTAAGGTATAGTTGCTTTCAGTTCCTATCATCTCGCCGACCCTCGAGGGAATCCCACCTGGAAGGCGCAGCAAAAGATTACCTCCCAGCACGATACCGGGAGTGCATTTTACATTGAATTCGAGTTTGTAACCCGTTTTGGTGGGTACTACTGAAATTGGAACAAATACCATACCGGGGATAGCAAAGTTGACTCTTTTTTTAATAAATTCACTTAATCCGCTTTGCGAAGGTATAGATCCGTCTGACATCAGCTGAGCCCACCCCCCATTAACAGTGAGCATCAAAGTTCCCTCTGCCAAGCCATTTTCAGTGAGGTCAAGTTTCCATAAAAACTCTAGCTTGTGATCGGATGGACTTCCCGAGCTTACAATTCTCTTTTCAAAATTCCCATCTTTCAAGCGGTAAAGAAAAGCTCCGGCTACAGACGGGGCAGTGACTCCGTAAGCGGATGTCTGGCCGGCGTGATAAAATGAACTCTTACCGCCATCTTTGCCTTTTGGTGAGAGTTCAAGTACGGGGGCTGTCCAAAGGCTTGTAGAGGCAGGTTTCTCTCCGTCAAGCTCCATAAATGTCTGCCACCATATATTTGACTCCCATCCAAGGGAGCTCAGCCACTTATTCAGAAGGAGGGTCTGTTCCCATGGAGTCCATGGGCCATCTTCAGGTATATTCTCAGGAGATCTGACCCAGTTGAGTGGATACCCAGAGAGTTTTTTAGATGGCTGTGATATCCATTCCATGAGCTTAAGACCTGTCTTCGTTTTATCTCCAGAAGAAATCGATTGTGGAAACTTTATAGACGGGAATTTCGCTACTAACTCATCCATCGCAGAAAGACTTTGGTTTACACCTTTTCTTGAACTGAAAGATAGACCGGGTCTCTTATAAACTACAAAACCTTCGCCATTCCATTTTTCCTGATTCATGACCGTCCATTTATACTTTTGCTGTCCGGATGATTTCGTGACAACAGGGTCTTTAATGTCTCTACCATAC
>JAAYEY010000160.1 GCA_012728505.1 Synergistaceae bacterium
CAAGATGCATCTCGGTAAGGTATCCATTTTTTATAAGAACTTCTCCAAGTCTCATATGGGAGACTTTTTGTTCTCCCAACGCCGCTTGAAGGTTAGCAGCAGAAATTGCTCCTGCATTTACAAGAAGTTCTCCAAGTTTTAATGTCATAATTGGTTTCATCGTCCTACTCCATTCTAAAAGAGTAATTTATTTGTTTAACTGTGGCTGCTATATATATCATTGAATAAGGCTCGTGCCGGGCATGCTGTATACCTCAGATGCACCTGTCGGTACTTCCAGAATATGAGGTATAACTATAAAAGCCATTTCTGATTTTGAATGTTTGTTGCTTCTGCTGGTGAAAAGCTCGCCTATCAGAGGAATATAACCTAATATTGGCACCCTTGTAACTTGTTTAGTCTTATTTTCTTGATAAAGTCCCCCAATGACAAAAAGCTCGCCGTTTCTAACTCTTATCTGAGTGTCAACCTCTCGTTTCGTGGTCTCAGGTACTTCTGAAACTCCGCTGTCTCTAAACGCTACTATCTCTCCTGTGGATATCTTCAACTTTAAAGTTACAAATCCATCTCTTCCAATAACAGGAGTTATTTCCAAAGTTGGACCGGTTTCCTGTTCAGTGAACTGAGGGTTGCCGCTTTCATCAAGACCTGACTGGTAAAGGTAATTATGAGTTAGCTTTATCGATGCTTTTTGGCCATCAAGTGCTACCACAGATGGGTTGGCAAGGATTTTACCTTTATTATTCGATTCCATGGCCCTTAACCCAGCATCCAGCATTTTCAGAGTAGGGTCTATTATGTTCACAGGAATTGTCTTATCAGTCCCAAGAATAGGAAGTTTCCCCGCGGTAGTTGTTCCTGTCGGGTTTACATTTGGTTTTACACCGGTATTCCCATATGTGTATTGAGAGGCAAGTCCTTGAGCTCCATAAGTAAAGAGCCAGCCATTATAGACTGAAGAGATAAGAGCTTCTATTTCTTGCTGAGCACCGTCATTAATTTCAATGAGCCTAGCTTCGAGCATTACCTGTCTTCCCGGGTGATCTATCCGGTTCATCAGCGATTCAACTTCTATGTGCTGTTCTAGTGTTCCAGTAACGTAAAGAGCTCTTAGCCGTTCATCAACCACCGGAGGTTTAGGAAGCACCACCAAGCCCATTATAATTGCAGGCATTTTTGCAATGTCAGCATAAGCCACCTTGTATTCTTTGGTAATATTTTTACCAAGAGTCTTTCCTATGCTTTCGGCAGTACCTACAACAAGAGTATTTCCCATAAGTGCATAAGTTAGATCGTTCATTCTAAGCATATAAGCAAAAACTTCACTGAACTTGGCGTTTTTAAAAGAAAAAGTCATCGAATTATCTGGTACTGAGCTGTCTATAACCAAATTAAGTCTTCTTAACTCCGCCAATAACCTGAAAACTTCCCTTACAGATACATCGCGTAATTCTAAAGTCACGGGGCTGTACATCCCCAAGGGATCACCCTGAACTACAGCTCTTGGTTTAGGCGGTGCCGGCGGTACGATGTCAGATTCGGTCTCAAGTATCAGTGTTATCAGGTCAGAACCGGCCATTCCCTTTACTTTTTTTAATTTAAGAGGTTTTTCTCCTATTACATTCATCGTAAGCCCCTCTTGGTCATTAGAAACGACGCTGACCTTTTGTACGAGGTTGTATTCATACTTCTGCCACCACTCATTACTTTTTTTAGGATTTATCGTAAGGATATCCCACTCATACTCGTCCCACCAGTCTTTCTTGTCAACACTTCTGGGAAAACGAATGCCTTTCCACTTAAGGGTAATAGCAGTTTTAGTTGAGGGTTCTTCAATGGGAAGACTTATGGATGTTCCTCTTAGTTCGAGGACAACCTGGTTACTGCCAACTTGCCTAACCTTGATTCCTTCAATTATAGGAGTAAGATCTTTAGATCTGGCATCAGTCGTGACTGCGAACGCAGGAACAACTGAAAAACATGTTAAATATAAAGCCGCAGAAGCACAAAAAATTAGTTTAGACAAAAAAGACACTATAGATCTGTGCGATATTTTTTGTTTGACCATGTCCAACCCACCCCTTTATGATCTATAGCTGTAATTTTACCTTTTCCTCCACCAAAAACTGTACCCGGCCTGACTATCATACCCGGAGTTTCGTTCTCTATGTCAAGCGTTGCAACTCCTCCGCTTTCCATAACCACCAAGGCTTTGATACTTATTTGAGGAGCGAAATCGGGAACTACAAATTTTTCTGC
>JAAYEY010000161.1 GCA_012728505.1 Synergistaceae bacterium
AGTGGCCTTTTTACCAGCATGCCGTCGGTTGAAAGTAGTTTTATTTGTTCTTCTTCATTCATCCCGCCAAGTTTATCTTTAAGACCAAGGTCTTTGTAAGCCTGACCGCTCGTGTTGAAGAATTTTTTGATATCCATCTTGCTCATTTTGAGCCATTTAGAAAGTTCCTTTGCTGTGGGGTTGTTAAGTTTTATGTCCCGCTCTTCATATTTGATCTTATTGTTGTCTAGCCAAGCCTTGGCTTTCTTGCACGTTCCTCAAGTTGGATAACATATAAAAAGCATTCTAATCCGCTCCTTTTTAAAAGATAATTTTACAACTTTTATTATTATCTGTTAAATCTCAGTATATGTACAGAGAGCGGGAGAATCATGTTAGTATATTATTATGGTTTTCTGTTTTGTTACGTTAAAATACATTCTAGAATAATAAATAAGAGGGGGCAGCTTAGATGAAGGTACTTATCATAGGAGGAGTAGCAGGAGGCGCAACTGCGGCGGCGAGACTGCGAAGGCTTGATGAAAAAGCAGAGATAATCATGTTTGAAAAGGGTCCTCACGTTTCATATGGGGCCTGTGGTTTGCCCTACTTTCTTGGGCACAGACTTATTGATGATGAGAATAAGCTCATTGTCAGGACACCTGAAAAATTTATCAAAAGAAATAATATCGACGCACGTGTCAATAACAAAGTAATGTCTATAGATAGAGATAAAAAAAGTGTTGAAGTTGAAGATCTGAACACCGGCAAAAAATATCATGAGAGCTACGACAAACTGCTAATTTCGACAGGCTCTACTCCGTTCCGCCCAAAAATATCCGGCATAGATCTGGATGGTGTATTTACACTGTGGGACATTCCTGATGCTCTTAAGATAAATACTTATATCAAAGAAAAAAAAGTAAAAAGAGTTGTTATCGTAGGTGGAGGAGCAATAGGGCTCGAAACAACAGAGAACCTTGCAGAACTAGGTATAGCGGTCACGATAGTTGAATTGAGCGACCACCTGATAGCTCCTATAGATTCGGATATGGCAGTGCAGGTACTTAAATATGTCAGCGAAAAAGGAATCCGCGTTATCTTGGGCGATGGTGTTACAGCTATAGAGAAGATCGATGCGGGCTTCAGCGTCAAACTCAAGGAAAGCGCGATAGAGACGGACATGATAATAATGTCCGTTGGCGCACGGCCTCAGAGCGAACTTGCAAAAGAAGCCGGGCTTCTCGTTAACGAGCGCGGTTTTATAAAAACAGATAGGTACATGAGAACTTCCGATCCTGATATCTATGCAGTGGGTGATGTGACAGAGGTTAAAAACTTCATAACCGGACAGCCTGCATCAGTTGCATTAGCAGGCCCCGCTAATAAACAGGGAAGGATCGCCGCTGATAATATAGCAGGAATAACGAGCCGTTATGGTGGAATACAGGGAACCGGTGTTCTGAAGATTTTTGATATGACAGTTGCCTTTACCGGAGTGAGCGAGAAAGAAGCCACGAGGCTTGGTCTCAAATACGATAAAGTATTGGTCTACCATAGTCCCAATGCAGGCTATTATCCTGGAGGGCTCGAAATGGCTATGAAAATCGTATTCGAGGTTCCGTCCGGAAGGATTCTTGGCACGCAGATAGTAGGATATAAAGGGGTCGATAAAAGGTGCGATGTATTAGCCGCCTCGATTCGCTTGGGAGCAACGGCACACGACCTCACCGAACTTGAACTGGCGTATTCACCGCCCTTCGGTACTCCTAGGGATGCTGTAAACACAGCCGGTTACGTTATCGAGAATATCCTAACGAATAAATTGAAAAACGTTGAATGGAGCTCTGTAGAAGAACTCCCCGGCGAAGAAGAGGCAATATTTATAGATGTCAGGGGCGAAGGTGATTACTCTGTTTCTAAGATAAAAATAGATGGATTTGAGCGTATCCCGCTTGAGGAACTTCGCGGCAAGCTAAGCCAACTAGACAAGAAAAAACCTATATATGTACACTGCAATAATGGAAAAGAAGGTTACTTCGCTTCATGTATTATGAAACAGGAAGGCTTTGACGTCTCCAATATTGATGGAGGATGTTTATTCCGCGACTGCTCGCTTTGTGACGGAGAAACAAAGGCCTGACATCCAAATTTTTAATGATATTAAAGCCGGTCCTGCAAGATAAAAGCAGAACCGGCTTTAAGTTTTATATAAGTATTTTTCTTATGACAACTATACTTTCGAGGCCCTCGTTGCGTTCAATATCGCCAGCAGAGCTACCCCCACATCGGCGAAAACCGCTTCCCAAAGACCGGCTATCCCGGCGACGCCGCCTACGAGGAATATTGCTTTTACCCCAAGAGCCATAAATATATTTTGCCATACGATCGTCCTGGTTTTTTTTGCAATACGGAGAAGTTCAGCAACTTTAAGAGGTGAATCATCAAGTATTACAGCATCTGCCACCTCAACTGCGACCTGTGACCCGAACCCGCCCATTGCTATCCCGGTTTTCGAAGTAACGAGGACTGGACCGTCGTTGATACCGTCGCCAACATAAAGTGTTTTTTCAGTCTCTCCTTTGCAGATTTCTTTCAATGCTTCAACTTTATCTTCAGGCATCAGTTCAGAGCGATAACCGTTAAGGCCTAGTTCTTCAGCTATTAGGCTGGCTACGCTCTCTCGGTCTCCAGTAAGCATATATATACCTTTTATTCCATGCTCACGCAGATCTCTTATTGCCTTCCTTGATTCCTTTCTTAGGCTGTCCTGGAGGACTATGTATCCCATGTATTGACTGTTTTTCGCGACATGAACGACAGTTCCCGGTGTAGAAACATCCTCTGTTGAAATTCCGAAATCCTTCATGAGTGCAATGTTTCCAACAGCAGTTACTGAATCTCCGTTTTTCAAGGTCATCCCTTTTCCGGAGGACTGTGTCAGCAATGCATCCGGATCGATATCAACTTCTCCCGCAGCTTCGATTATTGAAGCGGCCAAAGGATGACTCGATCCCAGTTCGGCTGACGCAGCGATTTTTAGAAGGTCTTCCCTACTGATGTTTGCCGAGGGAACAACTTTTGTCACCTTAAAACGACCGTAAGTAAGTGTTCCTGTCTTGTCGAATATCGCTGTAGTAACATTTGCCAGTGCATCAAAAACGTATGCTCCCTTGACCAGTATCCCTCTTTTTGAAGCGCTGCCTATACCTCCGAAATATCCTAAGGGTATAGATATGACAAGAGCGCAGGGACAGGAAATAACAAGCAAGACAAGCCCCCTGTAAAACCAGTCTCTTAGTTCACCATGTCCTGTCATAGGCGGGATAAAAGCAACCATTGCTGCAATGGCAAAAACTGCAGGAGTATACCATTTTGCGAATCTTGTAATAAAACGTTCCGTCGAGGATTTTCGTGCCGTTGCGTTTTGTACCATCTCAAGTATTCTGGAGATAGTTGAATCTTCAAAGGGACCTTCTGCTTCTACTAGTATGAGTCCGTCAAGAGCAAGGGTCCCTCCGTACACCTTATCTCCGGAGGCCGCGTGTATGGGTAGTGATTCACCGGTAATCGAGGATGTATCTATATCGGAGGCACCTGATTTAATTATTCCGTCGATCGGGATTACCTCTCCGGGGAGTACCTGTATAAGGTCGCCTTTTACGAGTTCTTTGGGGTCCAGTTCTATCGCCACCCCCTCTTTTATGACTCTTGCTAAAAGAGGTTTAGTCGCAAGCAGTGCTTTGATAGAACGCCTTGATTGCGAAGAAGCCCTCTCTTGAAAGGCCTCTCCTAATCTGTAAAAGATCATGACACCGACCGCCTCAGACATCGCTCCTATTGCAATAGCTGACAGAGACGCCGCTGCCATGAGGGTGAATTCATTAAAAACATCAAGTTTTGATATGGCATGGAGGGCTGATTTCAAAACGGGGTATCCGCATAAAATGTAGAGGAAGATAAAAGCTGAACTCAAAAAAACCTCGTTCAGCGATTCGGCGTAAAAATTTTCTGCAATTAACATGAGGACGAATATTATCCCTACAGAAGAGATAAAAATAATTTCTCTGTAAAAACTATTTTTCTCAACGCATTCTTCCTCTTCGCATCCGTTAAAAACGTCTTCGTTTTTTGAACATGAGCAGCTGGAAGAGTGATGTTTATGGTGCTCGTCGTGCTCGTGCTGTCTGTTTCCTTTTTCGAACTCAGTGCCGCTCATTCTATATCCCTCCGGACATCTGGATGATAAAAAAATAGACAGCTGGCGTTTGTACTGTCCAGCTGCCTAGATAAGATTCAAAAATTAATCGGCAAACTGTATAGTATCACCTGTTTTAACGCGACCGCCCTTTATCACACGGGTGAAAATCCCTTTTTTGGGCATGATGCAGTCGCCGGTTTTTCTGAAGACCTCGCAGCGTGTATGGCACTCTTTGCCTATCTGAGAGACCTCAAGCAGAGAATCCGCTACTTTAAGCCTGTCACCGATTTTTAAAACAGAAAGATCGAATCCCTCGGTAGTCAGGTTTTCTGCGAAACTGCCGGGGACAAGGTCAGGAAGCTTCTCCATCATGGTCTTTATGTCCTCAATTGCTATCAGACTTACTTGGCGGTGCATAAAGCCGGCATGTGCGTCTCCATCAATGCCGATTTCTTCAAGAAGGAGACCTTCGCCGACATCATGTTTTATCATACCTTTTTCAGGAGATGTACATACCGCTATTATTTTTCCTGACGCTTTGCTACTCGGCAACGCGATGATCCTCGCTTACAAAAATTTCTTCTTCCTTATGCTCATGGCTGGTGTCGCCGCCGCCGCAAGACCCTTCACAGGCAGTGCAGGTACGATGAGACTTAAATCCTTCAGGTGCCTTGCCAGTCTTGCGTATAAAATAATCCGCTACTGCGGCCTCTATTCCTTCTTGTGCAAGAAGTGAGCAGTGCAGCTTTGCCGGAGGCAATCCGCCTAGGGCTTCAGCTACGTCTTTATTGTTTATTTTAAGCGCTTCTGTTATCGTCTTGCCCTTTGCCATCTCAGTTATCATGGAGCTTGTAGCTATTGCAGCGGCACACCCAAAAGTTTCGAACTTTATATCTTCGATAACTTCCTGGTCATTAATCTTAAGATATATCTTCATAACATCTCCGCATCTCGGGTTTCCAACTTCTCCTATTGCGTTAGCGTCTTCAAGTTTACCTACGTTGCGGGGGTTCATGAAATAATCTACTACTTTTTCGCTGTACATGTCTCACATCTCCTTCGTTATTGTCGTCATTGTGCGACCTTATTCTTTTTGTAGAAAGGCGACATAGATCGGAGCTTTTCTATGATTGGTGGGAACTTTTCCAAGACATAATCGATATCTTCTTCGCTTGTATCTTTGCTGAGTGTCATTCTTACCGAACCATGAGCGGTGGTGTGGTCCATTCCGATAGATAGCAGGACATAGCTTGGTTCAAGGCTTCCCGAAGTGCACGCCGAACCGCTAGAAACTCCTATTCCTGCTGCATCCATCAACAGAAGCATTCCTTCACCCTCGATATACTTTACACAAATGCTGGCATGGAAAGGAAGTCTTTTTGTCCTGTGACCGGTCACTGTTATCTCAGGCACTCTTTCAATAAGGCCGTCAATCAGTTTATCGCGCAGACGAATCTCATTATCTATTTCACCGTTTGCCAGACGGTTGGCCGCAAGTTCCGCAGCCATTCCAAACCCCACAAGTCCTGCCGTGTTTTCCGTGCCGGACCTTATCCCAAATTCCTGGCCGCCGCCGTGGATTAAGGGGGTCAGTTTAATGCCTTTTCTTACGTACAGTGCGCCTACCCCTTTTGGTCCGTACATTTTGTGCGCAGCCATAGTCATCATATCTATAGGAAGATTTTTTACGTCTATTTTCATGTGGCCTACTGCCTGTACTCCGTCTGTATGAAAAAGGACTCCATGTTTCCGGCACACCTCGCCAAGTTCGACTACAGGCTCTATAGTTCCGATTTCATTGTTTGCGAACATGATAGATACAATGATGGTGTCGGGCCTGATTGCCGCTTCAAGTTCTTTAGGGTCTACCATTCCAGTCTCATCAACAGGAAGCATCGTATATTCATATCCATTTTTACCGAGCCATTTCACCGTGTCTATAATGGCATGATGTTCAATTGAACTGGTAATGATATGTCTGCCCTTGTCTTTAAGGGCCCATGCAACTCCTTTTATTGCCAAGTTGTCTGCTTCGCTCCCGCCTCCGGTGAAGATTATCTCTTTTGGATCTGCTCCGATGAGCTCAGCTAACTGTAATCTGGCCTTGTCTAATCCCTCTTTTGCCTCTCTTCCCCAGCCGTGCAGACTGTTGGGGTTTCCGTAAGTTTCTGAGAAGTAGGGCAGCATTGCTTCGAGAACTTTTTTGTCGACCTGTGTTGTTGCTGAATTATCAAGATATACTTTGCGTGGTGTCATAACAAGTCACCTCTTAATAAGATTTATATTTTATCTTTTTTTCTACTGCAGCTACACTGAGGTGTTCTGCATGTATTCGCCGATTGATCAACGAGATCCTGAAATGTTGTTCCGTCATAAACTCCTTCAAGCGCCGTTTTTGCTTTGTCCCAAAGTGGCCTGAAAACGCAGTCATTATAAAAATCACAGTCTTCATCAAACCGTGGAGTACATTCCACAGGTCCGAGAGGGCCTTGAACGAACCGTATGACCTCGCCTACAGTGATGGCGTCAGCACTTTTAAGGAGATAGTAGCCGCCATCCTTACCTCTCGCAGAATCTACAATTCCGGCACCTTTGAGTCCGTTTAAGATGTTCTCAAGAAAACGTACCGGAATAGACTGTGCTTCAGCTATGGAACTAATTTTATAAGGTCCTTCATCCTGATGAAGAGCCAGTTCGTATATTGCTCTAAGCGCGTATTGACATTTTTGTGAAATTGCCACAATCTTCACCATCCCTACCAAGCTAGTGGAGATTACTATTTTTTAGTTCTATTGTCAATACTTAAAATACTTATATCGAAAATAATTGATCGATTTGGGGAAAGATATCATCGTGTGTCTGTTATGCAGATGTATTTCATAAAAAAGAGGCCTGCTCATTAAAAGGCAGGCCGTGTCGCAGTTTTTATCTATATTTCTATATTGGGTCTTTTAAGTTATCTCGCGTGTGTCCTCCAAAGTAGTGAAGGCCGAGGCTTTTTGAAAGGCTCTCGAGAATACGCATACCGCCAACGCTGTTACCTTTCGGATCCAGTGAAGGATTAAATACTCCGATACCCATCCTTGCTTCGACTGATGAAAGTATGCCACCTCCGACACCGCTTTTTGACGGTATTCCTATCTTTATAGCAAATTCTCCCGATCCGTCGTACATGCCGCATGTCATCATAAAGGTCTTGACCAGTCTAGCTATCCAGCTTTCTATTAGTCTCGTGCCTGTGTAAGGATTTACCCCGTCATTTGCCAGTATTACACCCCAGCTGGCGAGATCTCCTGCATTGACGTTGACGGAACACATTTTGAAATAAAGATCCAAAGTCTCTTCCGGATCTCCTTCGATGATATTCTCGCTTTTCATCCAGTAGGCCATAGATCGGTTTCTCATCCCGGCTCTCTTTTCTGAGAGGAAAACCTCTGTATTTAGTGATATGTTTTCATTAAGACAAAGCTTCCTTGCCAGGTCCAGGAAAAGCTTGAAAGGATCATCTCCCGGTATACAGCTTGCTGTCGCTATTGCCCCAGCATTTATCATAGGGTTAAGAGGGTTCGGATTTCTCGTCTCAAGTTTGACTATGGAGTTGAAAGAATCACCTGTCGGTTCGAGTCCAACTTTGCTAAAAACCTTGTCGTATCCTGCTGTTTGAAGAGCGAGAGTCAGAGAGATAGTCTTGGATATGCTTTGCATTGTAAAGGGTTGTTGCCAGTCTCCTGCAGAGTAAGTCTCTCCACTCACTGTTTTGATACAAGCTCCTATGTGTTCTGTGTTAGCTTTAGAGAGTTCAGGTATGTATGTCGCTATTTTGCCTGATTTTGTAACGCTTTTCCCCTCGCTTACAGCTTTTTCCAGGGCTTCCTGTATCATTTCCGGTTCCCCCATTCAGAATCAGATGTCCAAACTGAACTACATGCCTGTATCACCGTGTGAGCGGAATAACTGTTGGTAACTTCCCGGCATGACCAGCTTTTTTCTTAGCTGTATATCTGGCATGCCTAGGACAACTATGCCAGAAGCAGGATCCAGATGATATTTAAGAGCATCTTCAACAGGATCAAATCCTATAGAAGTACCTGGAAGTATGATGTTGTGTGCGTCTACTATTACCTTACGTAGCCTGCAATTCTCGCCGACCACCACGTTTTGGCCGATGATGCATTCTTCAACCACAGCTCCAGGTTGTATTACACAATTGCGTGAAAGAACGCTTTTCCTGACGTATGCCCCAAGTACACGGCTTCCTTCGGCTCTTAGACATCCGTCAACTGAGCACGAATGGTCTGCCGCAGGATATGTGAAACCGGGAGGATCAGAATAGGAGACAGTCCTTATCGGCCATTGGGAGTTGAAAAGACTCAAATCAGAAGGATGCTTAAGCAAATCCATATGGGCATCCCAATAGGCCTTTATACTGCCTACGTCCTTCCAATATGGCTTATCTCCTCCTGGGAGTACGTTGGTAGAAAAATCATAAGCCATCACTTTATTATGTTTGTAAAGTGATGGAATGATATCTCTTCCGAAATCGTGACTGCTTTCTTTTATTTCGTTATCTGAAATAACGGATTCTTCCAATATTTCTCTTTCAAAAATGTAGTTTCCCATTGACACGTAGCTGAAGCCCGGTCTTCCCGGTATCTCAGGAGGGACAGCAGGTTTTTCAATAAAGTCGATAATCCTTCCGCTCTCATCCGTTTCGATGCATCCGAACTGACTAGCTTCGGACGAAGGTGTGACGTATGCAGCTACAGTAACATCAGCCTTATTGTCTACGTGGTATTGAAGCATCTGCTCAACGTCCATTTTATAAACATGGTCAGCTGCAAAAATACATATTTTATCAGCGTTGAAGAGGGTTACCAAGTGCATGTTCTGAAATACCGCGTCGGCTGTTCCTTCGTACCAACGTTCGCCGTCCCACATCTGGGCTGGCACGACATTGACAAAGAAATCTCTTCCGCGGAGAGCGCTTCCGAACTCCCATCCTTTTCCGATGTGTTCGTGGAGCGATTGGCTTTTGAACTGTATCATACAATAAATAGAAAAAAGACCACTGTTAACCATGTTAGAAAGGGCGAAATCTATAATCCTGTATTTTGCAGCAAAAGGGACCGCAGGTTTGGCTCTGTATTTCGTAAGAGGCATCAGTCTTTCTCCCTTGCCTCCCGCTAGTACCATGCACAGCACTCGACCATAGTTGCCATGTATCATCTTAACCCCTCCTAAAAAATCTTTTCGAAAAATGCCTTGTCAATTATGGAACAAATGTCAGCCATTTCAAGAT
>JAAYEY010000162.1 GCA_012728505.1 Synergistaceae bacterium
CCCAGAGAAATGTGGGAGTTTGCCCTTCTATACGAAAGTGCAAGGGGCAATACAACAAAGGAAGATGTCTTCCAAAAAATGTCGGATATTGTTGACATCATGGAGAATTGCATAGAAGAAGGTCTTCGCGGCACAGAATACAAAGACAGGATACTCGGTTTTCAGTCATATAAAATAGATGAAGCTGCAAAAAAAGGAAAGCTGGTCCCCTGTGACTTGCTCAATACGGTAATAAAATACATAACGGCGGTAATGGAAGTCAAAAGCTCCATGGGCGTAATCGTTGCTGCTCCGACAGCGGGCTCGTGCGGTTGTCTGCCGGGAACCATCATCGGAGTAGGTAAATCTATGGGATTGTCACACAATGAAATGACCAAGGGCATGCTTGTTGCCGGGCTGATTGGGATATTTATAGCAGAATCTGCGACTTTCGCTGCTGAGGTTGCGGGTTGTCAGGTTGAATGCGGAGCAGGTTCATCAATGGCGGCCGCAGGAGTTGCCCAATTGCTAGGAGGAAGCGTAGAGGAATGTGTAAATGCAGCATCTTTTGCACTTCAGAACGTAACCGGCCTTGCGTGCGATCCCGTAGCTAATCGTGTTGAAGTCCCCTGTCTTGGGAAGAACATAATGGGAGGCTCAAATGCCATATCAAGTGCGAATATAGCATTAGCCGGCTACGACAAAGTCATCCCACTGGATCAGACCATAAAAGCAATATACGACATAGGGCTGAAATTACCTCTAGAACTCCGCTGCACATTTGGAGGCCTCGGCAAGACCGAAGAGTCGTTGAAAATCAGGAAGAAGCTGGAAGAGACTGCCGGATAAGCCATCCGGCGGGAGTCGATTGGAAATCGGTTGTGAATCAGTGGGGAATCGATGGGTAAAGATAGTGGACCTAAATGCCTCTTATCTCTGCATGTCTCAATCTCACCGTCTTTCCCGCATGCAACTGATCAGAGGGAGGGTGCGTTTCGAGATCGGGAATCCAGGTCCACTCCCCATCGTCTTCCCTGTATGCCTCTGAGCCGGGATCCAGTGGCTTTTGTTTAATAGGTTATAAACCCTGTCATAGACTGAATTTAGTACCACTGGACCTCCGATCTCATAACGCTTTCGAAATAGTTAGAATGCTAAGGTGTTTTTACAAGTTTCATTAGCATGAAACGGCATTCTCCTGATCAGTTGCGTCCGGTAGAGACGAGTTTTTAAGATTCTTGACCTAAGATATTAAGAACTAATTCCCCGTCTCTTGTCCTAACAACCGTTTGACCATTGTTTAACTATTGCTTGACTATAGTTTGACCGCCCTAAACATTACTTGCCCCTGCCGCCCTCACCACTTACCATAATTTACTGGACCCACTATTTCTATACCCATCTCGGCAAGAATGCGAGGGACATGCTTTTGCCTCTCAATAAAAACGCGCATCTGATCTTTGCTCCACGGTCGGCTTGAAAGTTCGCGTCTGCCTGGCAATTTTATTTTGGCCTCAGGAGAAAGCTTTATGTCTTCAAAATTGATTTCTTTAATAAGATCAAGGTTTATCGCCATAATAAGGTCTCACCTCGCTGGGTCCGATTTATTGTTATCACATTTTGAATTGGGTAGTCCATCATTTTGCCCCACGTCTGTAGTCTCAAAGATTTCTAGCGCCTTTTCAAGATAATCCTCGATGTTTTCTTCTACAGCTCTTTTTCTAAGGTAGTCCATGTCCGGTTTGAGTAGGTTGCTGGATGAAAGCATTACCTTGGCCCATTCAAGATCCTTGGGAACATTCCACCATTTTGCTGCGTTCAGTCTGTCTATGATTATCTCTTCGAGAGAAGTTACAAGGACAAACTGCCCTGCATAGTTTATCTTGTTTAATTTGCCGGGGACAGGACCGCTTACAAATTCGACAAGCAGGTCATATTCCGGAGCGTAGTACTGCTTTCCTATCTTTGAAAATCCGTTGGCTTTTAGTATGTCTAAGACTGTTGAAATGTCTTCAAGAACAATATCCATATCGACGGAAGCATAATTGCCGCCGGTATATAACTGGACTGCACTGCCTCCGACAAGAATTGGGAACATGTTGCTGTGAGCATCCTTGATACGTTCATTGAGCCACGCAAGGAAGAAAATTTTCTTTTCTATGTCGTTTAACTTGTTGGCTGATATATCCCTAAGCTCCATGGACAAACACCTCTCATTATTCACATTATACAATAGACGATGAAAGTATTTTATCTCTTAAGGGTTGTTTTTTCTCATAAATTTACATTGTTGTTTAAAAACATGATAAAATAGTGAAAATTGATAATAATAGATAGATTATAATAGAGGACCTGAATAGTTGCGCTTGCTGTTTTTGTCTTAGTACTGATTTAAATATTGAAGTTCTGGATAAACTTTTGAACAGAAATATATTTTTGGAAACTATGTTTGAGTAAAGTGGACTTTATTTGGATGTGGAACCATGCGAATAGGCCATGCTCCCAATCACAAAAGGCTTCGAGGTTTTACGCTCGTTGAAATTCTGATTACTTTAATAATAATCGGCATTTTAGCCGGTTCACTGGTAGTGGGTTTCGGCCAAATGAGGGCGAAAGTAACTGCTACAAAAATCATTTCTGACCTGAGAACCATGAGGTCCGGTCTGGTTCTATACCACTCCGACACAGGAACTTGGCCAACAGGTGGAGCAGGGACATGGGATGTGCTTAAGGATTATATTGACACAGATAGTATGTCCTCGGAGCAACCCACGGGTAAAAATAAAACTAAAATATATGCATTAAGAGTTTATCAGACAGGGGATTTAAAGGGTAGAATATTCGTTATGGCAAATGTTAATGACAATAATTTCTTTGGTATTGATAATTTAGTTAGAACTAAACTGGCAGACCGACAAACAGAATATGGACTCCTCAACAATGGTGGTGAAAATCCTTATACCACTGATAAAAAAGGTACTACGGGTGTGATCGTTATGATCGAAGTAAAGAAGTGAAACATGGCATCATATAATAATACGTAGCATACTGATTCACACACCAACACTTAACATTAAAATTATCTTGACAACATTGTGTTTGAATGACGGATATATAAACACTAGATCCTTGATTGTTTTATTTATCTTGAGATAAAGCGGTGATGCTTATTCTAAACACAAAAAGAGATGTATCGAAAGGTTTTACTTTGGTAGAGTTGTTGATTGTAATTGCGATGGCAGGAATCCTTGCAGCTGCATTGTTCTTCATGCTCCCTACAATAATCAACGGAACCGGTAGGACAGTGGATATTGCCTCTGTCAAATTATTGGACAAAGCTACGTCTCTATACAAGATGACTCAAATGACGACATGGAACGATGTTTTTAAAGGATTTACGACTGATGCTGCAAGACTTGGAGAACTTTATGAGACGGGTAATATGGATAGGATACCCGTTCCCAATACAAAAGGGAGTGCTTTTGTCTGGAGCATATCTGAACAAAAATGGAACGTTGTACACGTAGTGGGCGGATCGGAAATTACAATGGTAGTAAGCGGAGGCTTTAAAGGTTATATTACAGGTTCTTACACAGGGAATGAAAAAATCATCCAAATCCCCGCGGTAATAAACGGTACAGCGGTTACTCAGATCCATCAAGATGTTTTTAGCGGCAAAGGACTGACATCTGTAGTGATAGAAGAAGGCATAACTCGAATTCATGCGAGAGCTTTCAAGGATAATAAACTAACAGAAATAGTATTGCCGAACAGCATGACAAGGTTGGACTACGGGGCTTTCATGGATAGCGGCCTTAAAAAAATTACGATCGGTCATGGCCTATTGATCGAAGGCAATGTCTTCCCTAAAAATGATTCTTTTATAACAGCATACAATCTCGGTGGTGCAGGGACTTACATTTTGTCCGGTGCCACATGGGTCAAGCAGTAGGGATCCTTCCCACGCACATAAATTTTCTTTTTGATAAACACAAAAAAGCTGTCTGCTTATATAAGCAGACAGCTGAGTTTTTCTATGGCGGAGGAGGTGGGATTTGAACCCACGTGACAGTTCAGCACCGCCAAGACGATTTCGAGTCGCCCGCCTTCGACCACTCGGCCACCCCTCCAGAAAACACAAAAAAGTCTTTTAATCAAAATAAGTATGGCGGAGAGGAAGGGATTTGAACCCTTGGAACGGTTACCCGTTCACTCACTTTCCAGGCGAGCGCCTTCGACCACTCAGCCACCTCTCCGCATGCTTAGCGCCAGTTGTACAGAACAAACTGACGGTGGGGATTATAGCTTATTCCATAGCTAATGTCAAAATTGATTAGGACTCTCTGTGACGCCTTTTGAGGAAAAATATTCGGAGTAATTCTGCACATTCTTTTTTCAATATTCCTGATCTCACAATGCATCTGTGATACATCCTTGGGTCTTGTACTATGTTGTATAGAGAGCCTACTGCTCCGGCCTTTGGATCCTTTGCTCCGAAGACAAGAGTTTCAAGCCTTGATTGGACCAACGCGCCTGCACACATGACGCATGGCTCAAGAGTCACATAGAGCGTACAGCCATCAAAGCGCCAGTTTTTAAGAGCATTAGAAGCCTCCTGCATGGCTTCTATTTCCGCATGTCCAAGCGGAGAGCCCTTGATCAACCTGCTGTTTGAACCGCGTCCTATAATTTCGCCATTTCTCACGATAACAGCACCGACAGGGACCTCGTCATTCTGCATGGCTTTATCCGCTTCTTTTAGGGCTTCCTTCATATAAAGAACGTCATCCATCGTGGCAGCTCCATTCTGAATGTGCTATAATTTCTTCTGTCGCTAAAAATGTGCCTGTAGCTCAGCTGGATAGAGTACCAGCCTCCGAAGCTGAAGGTCTCGGGTTCGAATCCCGACAGGCACGCCATTCATATAAATCATGCTATCATATAACGGTGAAAATGAGTGTTTTTTGCAGGGTGTCCAGTCCTATGCGGCGAAAGTCCGTGAACCCCGCCAGGTCCGGAAGGAAGCAGCGGTAAGCGGTGTCTTTTGGGTGCCATAGGGGCACTGGACATCCTGCAGAAAGCACTTTTTTAGTAC
>JAAYEY010000163.1 GCA_012728505.1 Synergistaceae bacterium
AAAGTAAAGGTGTCTGTACACATCCCCGAGAGAAGCAGCGCCGGAAGTAGCGCATTGGCTCCTGGCAGCACGTCAACCGGCAGTCCCTTTTCTATTACAGCCTTTATCAGTATCATTCCCGGATCTGATATCCCCGGGGTCCCTGCATCTGATACCAGTACGACTGTTTCGTTATTCTCTATACGTTTTAGCAGAGTCTGAAGTCTCTCAGTTTCATTGAACTTGTGGTACGAGATTAAAGGTTTTTTTATTTCGTAATGGTTGAGTAGCTTGAGAGTATGTCTTGTATCCTCGCATGCGATAATGTCTGCCTCACGAAGTATCCTAAGGCCTCTTAAGGTCATGTCTTCTAAATTGCCTATCGGTGTCGGGACTACTATAAGGGGCATTTTATTCTCCTTCCGGTCTGTAGGCTTCCAACAACTGAGGAGTCTCTGCACCGTTTTCGTCGAGTACAAAGAGCGGAGCTTCGATTCTGAGCCCGTGCTTCGAGGCCCTCATAGCTTCCACAAGAGCAACTGAAGCTTCTGCACCAGGTCTTGGATGCACTAACTTAATCTTTTTGGGAGCAATGTTATATTTATCAAGCAATGCGAAAAGCTCTCCGACCCGAACGGAATGGACTACGATATCGAGATACCCTCTGTTTTTCAAAAGATAATGGCATGCTGAGACAACATCCTCAAGCGTACATTCCGAACCGTTCATAGCTGCCGCAATAGCTGCGGAAGGGCTTACAGTGCCGCTTTTAAGTTCAAAATATGGCGGATTGACTACTATTCGGTCAAAGCTCTGAGCTTCCCATATTCTTCTGTGATCCCTTAAGTCTCCCGTGTAAAATTTTGTTTTCTCTTCAAGTTCGTTCAAACGGGCATTCTCTTCTGCAATCTCTATAAGGTGAGACTGAATATCAACACCCTCAACTCTAAACCCCCGTTTAGCAAGAATAAGGGATATAGCTCCGTGTGCGCAGCCAATCTCCAAAATCTTTTCACGTTTGCCAGGGTTTGTGAAATGTGCAAGTAGTACAGTGTCGAGATTTACTCTCGGTCCCTCATTCTCCCCGGGTTGTTTTATGCTGAGAAAACCCTTCAGCAAGTCCTCACGGACTTTTTTCATTAGGCCCAGTCCTCCAGCCTTACTCCTATTACCTGAGAAAGCCCAGGTTCTGAAAGGGTAACACCATAAAGAACATCTGCTCTTTCCATTGTGACGCGCCTGTGGGTCATCGCAAGTACCTGTCTATTTTTTGCATATTCCTTTGCCAGTTCTGCGAACCTTCTAAGGTTGACCTCGTCCAAGGCTGCGTCTACTTCGTCCAGCACTGCAAGCGGACATCCGGCAACCTCCATAGAAGCAAAAAGCAGGGAAATCGCAGCAAGAGATTGCTCTCCGCCCGAAAGCTGGTTTATGCTCTGGGGGTGTTTACCAGGCGGTCTTGCAACTACATCAACGCCCGTATCCCATATAGTCTCTCCCTCTATCATCTCGAGGTGAGCTTCTCCGCCTCCGAACAGCCTCTGAAAGAGTGAGCAAAACCTGCTGTCCACTTCCTGCAGAGCATCGGAGAAAACCTTATAGGCCTGCCTGTCTGCATCTGAAATAAGTTTCTCCAGTTCCGCAGCGCTCGCTCTGACATCATCGAGGTGCTCACCCATGAATGCAAGACGATCCCTGAGGTTTCTGTCTTCTGACAGAACTCCCATATCTACTTCTCCAAAGGCTTTAATCTTTCTGTCTGCGTCGCGTATATCCTTTCTGATTTCGTCTATATCCTCGTCCACAGGCAGAGCATCCTCTCCGGGATAAGGGTACTGATATTCCCATGTATTTATGAGTTCTTCAAGCTCTCTATGTGTCTCTCCCATTTTTATTTCAAATGATGAGACCAGATCAAGTACTGATTTCGAACGTTGGTCAGCAGAGACCGTTTTTTTCCTTATAAGATCACGTTTTGATTCTAGCTTCGAAAAACCTCCAACATGCAACTCTATTTCAGCCAAAAGGACCTTACGTCTTTCATAAATCTCAAGAGAGCTTTTGCCCACACTCGCAAGATTTGCACGTTCTCTGACACATCTTTGGTCGAGTTCAGAAATCTCTTCGTCCAGGCTCCACACCTTGCGTTCTTCAGCTCTTAGTTCATTGCTTACTCTTTCCATAAGTGCAAACTTTGAGCTCAGCCTCTCTGCAAGAACGGCGGCTTCCGCACGGATTCTCTCTCTCTCCTCTATAATTAGATGGTCGTCTTCAATTTTAGAAGGACTGTCCCATTTATTCTCAAGGTCTGAGAGGGCTTCAAGAACGGAGTTCCAATGTCTGCCTTCATCCGATGCAGCCTGCAGTATCCTCTCTCTCTCTCCTTCTACCCTCTTCTGTGCTTTAGAGTAAGAATCTTTTTGATCGGTCAGCAGGGCGATTCTTCCGTCAAGTTCCCTAATCTTTCTGGTGTAGTTTTCTTTGTCCTCAGAGACCTTGAGTTCTTCGGTTTCCGTATCTTTGAACCGTTTCGACAAAAGCTCTGCGGCAGACGTGAACCTCTCTGCGTCTTCTTCAAGTTTCGCTATCTGTGCTTTCATTTCTATTGTTTTTCCAGATTTTTGGGACCGTCCGCCCGATACAGTACCTCCGGGTTGGAACACATCCCCTTCAAGAGTGGTGACAGGCCCTTTGAAACCTGATCTGACCAATTCCTGTCCGACAGAATAGGTTTCTGCAATCAAAAGGTCACCCATTATCTGCTGAATAGCGGGAAGCCAGTGTTCATCAACTTTTACCAGATCCATTGCCCAGCCGGTAATTCCCTCTTTCGGAAGCCGGAACTGCTTGTCAGGATACCTTGGCCGACATCTTTCGAGAGGAAGGAATGTCGCTCTGCCTATAGCGTTGGCTTTGAGTTTCTCTATACAGCGCCCAGCCTCTTCAAGGTCCTCGACGAGGAGCTGAAACTGTCGACCGCCCAAATAAGCCTCTAATGCCGTCGAAAAAATAGGATCACAAGTGAAAACATCTACTACTGCATGGGGTGAAGCGTCAAGCCTGTTCAGCCTAGCCGCTGAAAGAAGATATTGTACCGGGCGCGGGTAGAGATCAGCCTGCATAGCTTCTGTTACCTCATTAAGTTTCGACCTTGCATTTGAGGCTTCTCTCCTAGCGCGCTGAAGTTCCGCTGCAAGAGTCTGGACCTTGCCATAAAGGTCTCCGTGCATAGATACTATCTCATCCTGTTCCTTTAAAAGCTTGTCTCTATCTTTTTCGAGCTTACTTATATCTCCGTCAATGTCCTTACGAGGATCAGTCTCTTGATCCTTTTTATTCCTTATTTCGAGCAGATCTTTGCCTAGAAAAGAAAGTTTTGCTTTGATCTGCTGCAGTTCAGCCTCAAGACGTCCCTTTTCATTGTTCCAAGCCTCTCGCTGTTCTTTTTCTTCTAGGAGACGGAGGTTGTACTGTTGCCATTTTTTTTCTATCTTATCCAGAGCCTTTTGTCCCGCTTCAATCTCTTCTCTGGCTTTTTTATTTTCTTCCTGTTTTTTCTTCTGTTCTTCTAAAAGAACCTCCATATGTTCTTTTGCTCTTTTACGTTCTTCGGCAGCTTGGTCAAGCCTCTCTTTAGAGGCCTTAAGATTGGAAGCTGAGGCGAATCCGGACCTCATCAGCCCGTCAAAGCTCTTTTTGCTTTGTTCCAGTTCCCAGCTTTGCTGCTGTTTCTCTCTGGACAGGGAAAGGATATCTTTCTCCAACTGTTCCAGTCCATTTTTCCACAGCGCAGACCAAAGTAAAACCTGAGACTGCTCCGTTTTTATCCCTGTAATTTTTTCATCAAGCTCTGCAAGAAGAAGCTCAGATTTCTGTCTTCTGAGCCAGTAAAGAAGTTTTCTCTCCTCTTCTATCCTATCAAGTATCTCTCTCAGTTCTGACGCCCTTTCAACCTCCGGGCCTATCTGTTCGCGGCGAGCATGAAGCTCAGCCATGACATTCCTAAGTTGTTCATATTCTTCTTTTACCGTGAGCAGCCGGTCAGAAGCATCCATACGCCTCTTCCTATATACGTCAATCCCAAAAAGAGATTCAAGGCGCATTCTTCTTGCAAGCGGTCTTTGCTGTATGACTTCGGCAACTTCTCCTTGACCTATGAAAGCAAATCTATCGCCCTCAAGCTTCCAGTCTCTTTTTGTCTCATCAAGTTCTATCAGTGTCTTTCTCGCGTTGTCAATAAAAAGAAAAGTGTTTCCGTCGGGAGCCGTGACCCTTCTTTTTATAGAACAGGTTTTTGACTCCTCTCTAAGCTGCAAAAGCACCTCCGCTTCTGAAGCCGCCGGAAGGTTTAGCGAACCCTGAAAGAGGAGATCACTCTGTCTTGATATGCGGAGTCTGCCTGCGTGGCTGTCTCCCAATGACCACCTGAGCGCATCTAGGATGTTGCTCTTGCCGCTGCCGTTGGGACCTACTATCGCGGTGAAACCCGATGATAATATCAGGTCATGTGACCCACCGAAACTTTTAAAACCTTTAAGCTGAAGACGACTTATGTACAATTGCCCAGCCCTCTCTTTTTTGAAGAGCGTTTATTCTGTTTTCTATCTGAACCAAGCTTCCCTGTGCGTCAAGTCTAAACTTGCTCCACGAAAACTCGGGACATCCTCTTATAAATATTTTTTTATCGAACTCTTCTTCCCAAGATGCAAGGAATGTATCCGCTATATGCTCAGCTATTGAAGAATATGCTTCAACGAGCAACGCCTCAGACCTTGATGACAGTGTTATTTTACGTATAAATCTTTTGATCTGCATTGCTATTCCCTCTTCACGCGGAACCCAACCAAGTCCGCCGCAGAAAGGACATCCGTGACTAAGGGCGGCCCTTATATCAGTCCTTGCCCTCTTTCTGGTTATTTCCACAAGCCCCAGACCTGTGACACCATAGACTCTGGCCTTACACCTGTCATTCTTGAAAAGTTCCTGGAGCTGATGGATCAGGTTTTGGTTCTCATCTCCTGATTCCATATCAATAAAGTCGATAACTATTATCCCGCCTATGGCGCGAATCCTAAGCTGTCTGGCTATTTCCTCAGCCGCTTCCATATTTGTCTTAATAATTGTGTCGTTCAGATTTTTGGAACCCACAAATTTACCGGTGTTAACATCAATTACTGTGAGTGCCTCAGTCTGGTCAATCACAAGGTAGGCTCCGGAAGAAAGCCAGACCTTTCTATCCTGTAGCTCCAGAAGCTGATTTTCAATATTATATACATCGAAGATTGCTGTTTTACCTTTATAGAGGTTGATGTCTATTTTGTTACCGGGGAAGAAACGCTCTGCAAAAGACTGTATGTTTTCTTTGTCCTCCTCAGTATCTACGACAATTTCATCTATATCCTCTGTCAGGTCGTCCCTCAGCACTCGTTCAAGGAGACCAAGATCCTTGTGTATAAGACATGGAGCACTGTTCTTCTCAGCATTGTGTCGAATCGTATCCCACTGAGAGAGAAGTTCGTCGACATCGTTTGAAAGGCTGTCTTTGTCACAGCCCTCTGCTACTGTCCTTATAATTATTCCGTAACCCTCGGGGCGTATCTGCTTTGATATGGTTCTCAAGCGAGCTCTTTCGTCACCGTCCTCTATCCTCTTAGAGACTCCTGTCTCATGACCTTCCGGGATAAGGACCATGTACCTTCCTGCCAGTGATATCCTCGGAGAGACGCGGGCCCCTTTGCCTTTTCTTGCATTTTTAACTACCTGGACTAGCATTTCCATGCCCGGTTTTACATTCGGCCCATGGACATCGTCAAGATACAGGAATCCGTTCCTTCCATCTCCTAGGTTCAAAAAAGCGGAATTCATGCCGGGCAATACGCTGTCTACCCTGGCTTTATAGATTTCACCTGTTCTTTGGTGCTCGAGCATTCTCTCAACGAAGAAATTATCGAGCTTTCCTCTTCCGTCGAGAATAGCTATCCTGCTCTCTTCAGGGTCTATAAGATTTGCTATTATTTTCTTTGTAGGTTCTCTTGATGTCATTTTAATACCTCCAGAATTAAACGAGAGGAACTATTGTGCCGCTGACGGAATCCCATGTGCCTACAGATTCGCGTACAAGATAAAGATCTTTCCATCCCTCACAAATACCCTCTTCTTTAAGGCTCCTTACAAGGTTACCTGCACCGCAATTTTCAAGGCCTCCCAAAATAAGGACTGCGGATCCTTTGTCAATAAAGGCTTCGTAAAGTGTCCCTGTCCTCTCAACCTCTTTTTTAAGAGCGTTCAGTGCTTCACTGTCAAGCTCAAAATTCACACCGCTTATTCTGTAGAGAGCGGCTTCCGTTAGCTTCGACAAAAGGACACCTTCAGTCTCTGCATATTTCAAAATAGATATTCCCTCGGGGAGCTTGTCGTTCCATCTTACCAGAGAGGTATCATCCCACTCATTGAACCAGAAGTCGGCCGGCTCCTGAAGACCTTCAACTCCTGCTGCCAGTGCAGGTCCAAGGCTTATACGAGGATGAGGCGAGAAACCCTGGGTAAACTCCTGGGAAAGCCCCGCCCTCCTTGCCGCTCTTGAAAACAAAACGGGCAGGTCTTGGTGGTTTAAAAATGTTATCCAGCCTTTTTTCTCAAAAATTATTCTTATTCTAGCCATTTGAACAACCTTCCACGGCAGTTCTTCCCTGCCATCCGCAGAAATTACAGCCTTCCCTGCAGTCGGGTGTGAGCTCATTTCCAAGTGCTTTTTGTCTTTCTTTTATAAGATAAAATTTAGAAACTCCCGAATCTATATGGTCCCATGGGAGTGTTTCGTCCTGAGCTCGCCCCCTGCATGCGTATGTATCAGGATCGATACCCAGATCATTAAAAACCTCCATCCACCTTTCAAAATTAAAGAACTCTGACCAGCCGTCAAAACGTTCTCCTCTTTTCCAGGCTTCCTCAATTGCGTCTGCAAGTTTACTGTCTCCGCGAGCAAAGACACCTTCGATGTAAGTCTGCTCCGGTTCATGATATGAGAGGGTTACCTTGCGGTTTTTGATATTGTTCTTAACCCATCGGCCCCGTTCCTTCATAGTAAATCGATCAAGCTGTGGTTCCCACTGGAAAGGTGTATGAGCTTTAGGAACAAATCCTGCAAGGGAGACGTTTATATCCCCGCGTCGTTTATGCTTTTTGGCTATTGAGACAGCCATGTTGCATATCTCGTGGATTCCGGCAAGATCTTCGTCTTTCTCCGTGGGCAACCCCATCATAAAATAGAGCTTTACCCTGTCCCATCCATGAGAGAAAGTTGCCTCCAAGGCTGATTCTATATCCTCGTTAGAAACACCCTTGTTGATTACGTTTCTGAGACGCTGCGTACCGGCTTCAGGAGCGAATGTAAGACCGCCCTTCCTGATTGATTCAAGCTCCGCAGCCAAATTTACTGAAAAGGCATCGACTCTAAGGCTTGGGAGACTGAGTTTTATCTGGTTGTTTTTGAGCATGGGCTCAAATCTTTTGAGGATCTCGCCCATCTGGCTCCAGTCACATGTAGCAAGCGAGAGGAGACCTACCTCTTCCCACCCCGTATTCTCAAGGAGCTTTTCGATCTGATTGGCAACAGACGCCGCGCTTCTCTCTCTTACCGGGCGGTCTATCATCCCAGCTTGGCAAAAACGACATCCTCTTGTGCATCCCTTGAACACCTGTACTGCTATCCTGTCATGAACTATCCCGGTATTTGGGACTATCATTTCAGTGTTGTAGAAAGCTGAGTCAAGATCTTCGACTATCCTTCGCCTTACCGGTTTGTCTTGCTTCATCAAAGGCACATATACACCTTGGATCTTTGATAACGCCGTTATTATTTCAGTACGGCTTTTGCCTTTTAGGCCATGGATAGTACTTAGTACCTCAGGCACCAGAACTTCTCCGTCACCTACGCAAAAAGCGTCTATAAATGGCGCCATAGGCTCAGGCGCAAGTGCACCCGGGCCGCCGGCAATTACTATAGGATCTCCTTCGCCCCTGTTTTCAGAGCGAAAGGGTATGTCTGCAAGGTCTAGTATTGTCAAGATGTTGGTATAAGAAAGCTCATACTGAAGAGTAACCGCAAGAACATCAAAGTCCGATACAGGTCTCCTGCTTTCAAGAGCCCAGAGCTTAGTCCCAGATGATCTAAGTGCCTCCTCCATGTCGGGCCAAGGGGTATATACCCTTTCCGCATCTGCGTAGGGAAGAGATTTAGTAAGTCCGTATAATATTTGGTATCCAACATAGCTCATACCAACTTCATACACATCAGGAAACGCGTAACAGACTCTGACTAAATCTGAGTCTGAACTTTTTACAGGTCCGCTCCCCCACTCACCACCCGTGTACCTTGACGGTCTTTTCACAGATGCAAGGATGGATCTGCGAGGGTCAGTTCCTCTCTCTGATAACATTTTGATGATCTCCCTGGTGCGGAAAAAGCTCTGAAAGAATATCTTCCCGCAATCTAAATTTTAC
>JAAYEY010000164.1 GCA_012728505.1 Synergistaceae bacterium
ATGTCGTAGTCATAAGCCCAGAGGCAACTCCTCCTGAGTCAAATGCAATACCTACAAAAAGCTTGGGAACATAGTATGACATAACGATCGCCACGACGTACCCGGGGAGAAGGAAGTGCCAAAGTTTTATATTTGGACTAATGATATTCACCATCGAAAGGGCAACGGCTATACCCACTCCCAAGCTCAGAGTTCCAATGACAATTTTTCCTTTAACGTAACCACTCGTCACATCTTCTATCTGAGATGTCAATACATAGACTGCAGGTTCCGCAAGTGTTACCACAAATCCAAGTATAAAACCCACTAAAACAAGATAAACATGGTTCTCAGTAAGTGCAAGTTTTTGTCCTATCAAATTTCCTATTTCTATAAAACCGCCGTTTACGCCTGTCATGAAAAGGAGAAGACCTATGAAAGTTAAAATAAAACCCATTACTATTTTATTCAGCGCTTTTTTAGAAAGCTTAAAGGAAAACCTTTGAAATATTGCAAAAACAACAATTACGGGTAAAAGGGCAAGCCCCACTTCTCCCGCAACTATCGGTAGTTTTTCAATAAAAGGGCCCATTATTGAAAAAGACGATGTACCAACTCTCGGGAGAGTTCCCGTAAGATCATCTGTCTTTGAAAGTATACCCATGATCATTACAGCCATTAGTGCTCCGGCAGATACAATACCTACCATTCCGAAGCTGTCCGCTTCAGATACCTTACTGTTTTTTTTCAAAGCGGAAACACCTACAGTAAGGGCAAGTATAAAGGGAACCGTTATCGCACCCGTGGGTGCCGCAGAGGAATCAAAGGATACAGAAAAAAATTCTTCAGGTGTAAAACAAGCCAGAACAAATACCACAAAATAAAGCAAGGTCATTGTCTTGTTAAGTGGAATATTATAGACTATTCTAACGAAACCAAGTGAGAGCATCAGGGCAATACCTAAAGACACTACTATTACAGTAGGTATTTTTCCTATGCTTCCGGCAGTGATGTTATCGATCTGCTGAGCAATTACATGGAGGGAGGGCTCTGCTACTGATATCGCAAAACCCAATAGCAACCCTATTATAATAACTATCCAGAGCTTATTTGTTTTCGCGATAGAAGTCCCCATTTGTCTACTTATAGGCGTTATTCCTATATCGACCCCCAGCAAAAATATGGTGAGTCCAATCACTATAAAAATAACTCCGACAAGGAAACTCAGAAAAAGATGTCTCCCCATGGGAGTAAGAGTAACATTCAGGATCGCAACAATGACCGTGATAGGAAGCACCGCAAGCAAGACTCCTCTGAACTTCTCTAAGAAAACATCCAAAATATCAAGACTCCCCTCTCTAAGAGATACTACTTTCTTGTTTACAACAGTTATTTTTAAGCTATAGGGATTAAAAAATTTTCACGCATGGGGGTCAGTTATTTGAATTCCTTGCTCCAGCCTTCGACCTAACCACAGCAAAAGTGTTTCATCTATTTTATAAATAGACTTTATGGTTTCAGGCAAGACGGTATTGCAGCATGGTTAACCTTCGCCAGATTTCTTGTTTATTTTCCTATATATACTAGCCAAAGTCTTCAAAAATGCATGTTATAGATTTAGGGGGGATACAAAAGCAACTCTTCTGTCTGTAGGTTACAGCGATATATATCTGATCACCAACCGCAGTATGGTAATAAGCATAATACTCTGACTGACCTCAGATTCAGGGATGGGTGTCATTCCTACAAGGATCCTTTCTGCAGGATTTACTAAACAAAGAAACGTCTATAGAAGAACCGGGTAAAAATAAACTTTATTAAGAGTGTTTCAGATGCCCAAAAAATACAATTGATCAATGTGAGCGGGCAAAAAGAGCAAAGTTACACAAGCCCGTATACTTTGCTGACTTCCTGGACAAAAATTATCCCTTTTCCGGGCTCCTCAATATCCAGCTTCTCACTGATAGAGGAAATTATCGTTTCAACATCTTTTTTTTCGGAGAGTATTATGACTATTTCCTTCTCCGGTTCAATTTCCATAAAAAAGAGCTTGCTTGTTTCATGGATCCCCGAACCCCTGCCATTGATCACGGTACCTCCCCTAGACCCTGCTTCTGTAGCCGCATCGATAACTTTTTCTGCGTTGCCTTTTTCTACCACTACCGTTATAGCACAGTGCATTGCCTCTTCACCGCCTTCCTCTTTCTCTGTTGACTTACATCCAACAGAACCGATAACTTTACTGACAGCTGTTGTAAATGCAATCCCATGGTTTGGTTTTTTGAAATCTAATTTTTTATCAAGGCTTTCAAGGACAGATCTTGTCATCTTTTTATCGGAGACCATAAGGACTATTTCCCTGCGTATATCTGTTAGTCCGAGAAAATTAGCAAAAGCACCATTAGCTGTACCTTTTGCATGTATTACCGTCCCTCCAGAGAGACCACACTTTTTTGCAATTTGCAACACTTTACTACCCTTCCCATAACTGACTATGGCACAAATCAATTCGAAACAAAAACTTTCTAGATCATTCTTCATCGTTATTGAGCTCCTCCCTTCTTTGCTTTAAATTGAAAGGCTGCACCAAGCAATTGGAGTGCAATTATTGGCGTGAGGGCCACCATAGATATTAAACCAAAACCATCTGCAAGAAGACTTGCATTCTCAACCGCATCTGCCGCCCCATGGGCGAAAGCAAGAACAAAAGTCGTAGTCATAAGCCCTGAAGCGACTCCTCCTGAGTCAAATGCAATACCTACAAAAAGCTTGGGAACATAGTATGACATAACGATCGCCACGACGTACCCGGGGAGAAGGAAGTGCCAAAGTTTTATATTTGGACTAAGGATATCCACCATCGAAAGTGCTACG
>JAAYEY010000165.1 GCA_012728505.1 Synergistaceae bacterium
CACTGACGGCAAGGCCCTCATATATACCTATATAAAAATGCTTAACAAATTTGATGCAATAAATGTCCTCTCAATGCCACGCCTCATGTGTACAGATAACATGCAAAGTTCGCTGCAGGTAGGACAGGTAATCCCGCAATTGAAGGGGGCTCTCTCAGACATTTCAAACCCAAGGGCTGTCCAGAACACTTACGAATACAAGGATGTAGGACTCATATTGTCGGTCACACCACATGTAAGAAGTGGGAACCTTGTTGCACTTGAAATAGAACAGAGGGTCGAAGATCTCCTCACTACGATGGGATCGCCTACGCCTGTCACTTCGAAACGTGAAGTAAAGACAAACGTCCTTGTTGCCAACGGAGATACGATAATAATAGGTGGGCTGATAAGAGAAGCTGAGAAAGTCCTCAAGAACAGGGTGCCTTTCTTTTCATACATTCCACTTATAGGAAACCTTTTTAAATCTAGCGAAAAACAGAGGGAGAAGGTCGACCTTATGATCTTCCTCACCCCCTATATCCTCGAAGATCCCAAAGCTGCATCAGATATGACCTACTCGATAATAAACGATGGGCAGGAACTCAGCCTGGCCGAAAAGGGAACCATAAGAAAAAACTACGACGATTATCAAAAATCGGTAGGTGCTGAAGGAGTACCCAAAGAACTACTCGACCCTAATCACATCCTCAGTGGGGATAAGAAAGAGGAGAGTTGGGACTCGAAATACAACAAACTTGTAATAGAGATGGAAGCCAAAGAGAAGGAAAAGAGTAAATGACAAGCAAATCTCTGCCCCTTCCGGAAGAGGTGCTGGAGCTTATCCCTCAGGGAGTGAGCCTCGACACTCTGCGAGACAGAGGTATCGTTCCGCTCAAAACATCGGAAGGGATAATGTCCGTAGCACTTTCGGACCTTTCTGCCTTTACTGCAGCGCAACTGATAGCCTCAAAAGCAGGAATGTCTTGCGATGCTGAAATATATCCTGCATCGGAGATACAGCATCTTATAAGAAGCCTTTACGACATAAAAAGCGGCATTGCTCAAGACACTCTCAATTCCATAGAAGAGGTCAACGACCTCTCTGAACTGATTCGGCAGGAAGTCATGAGCGATACTGTAGATGCACCGGTAATAAGGCTTGTAAACGGAATAATCGTCGAATCGGTCAAAGAAAGGGCAACAGACATACATATCGAACCATATGAGGACAGAGTGACGGTTCGCTACAGAGTTGACGGCGTCCTTCACGATAAATACAACCTTTCCAAAGGCCATCAAGCCCCCGTCACAAGCCGTATCAAGGTAATGGCGAACCTCGATATTGCAGAGAGGTTCATACCCCAAGACGGTAGGATAGGGATAAGCCTGGGCGAACGAATGGTAGATATAAGGGTCAGCTCTCTTCCTACACAACACGGAGAAAGAATCGTAATGAGACTTTTGGACAGAGCAAGGGGACTTCTCTCCCTTGAGGATCTGGGCATGAAGCCTGACGAAAGAATAAGGCTTGAAAATCTGATAAGGCGACCGAACGGCATGATTCTCTTTACAGGTCCGACCGGATCGGGAAAAAGCACGAGCCTTTATGCCATCCTACAAGCACTGGCCAAACCATCCGTAAATATAATAACTGTAGAAGACCCCATAGAGTACGACCTACCCGGCGTCGGACAGGTTCAAGTAAACGAAAAAGCCGGCCTAACATTTTCTTCTTCTCTCAGATCAATACTTCGTCAGGATCCAGACATAATAATGATCGGTGAAATGCGTGACTTTGACACAGCCCACATCGGTATACAGTCTTCGCTTACAGGACACTTGGTTCTCTCAACTCTTCACACTAACGACTCCATAAGCGCTATTACAAGGCTGACAGATATGGGAATTGAGCCATATCTTGTATCCGGCTCTTTACTGGGAATAGTCGCACAGAGACTTGTAAGAAGAATCTGCCCTCATTGCAAAGAAGAGACCGCCACATCTGGCGTACTGCTTCAGCATGGAATAGAAAAAGCATGGCGGGGCAGGGGATGCGAGAAATGCCTTAACACAGGATATATGGGACGTTTCGGTCTTTATGAACAGTTTGACGTCTCAGGAGAAATACAGGTAGCTATAGCAGAAAACGCTCCTCCTTCTGAACTGCGCAGATTAGCCCGCAAGGATGGTTTTTGCACCCTTCTCGAACTTGGCATAAGAGCCGTCGCAAACGGCGAAACAACTCCCGAGGAAATGCTGCGGGTAGTTGGAGAGGTGTAGTACTTGCCTCTTTTCAAAGCCGATGTCTACACGGCAGAGGGCCTTCATAAAGAACTTAAAATAGAAGCAGCCAATGAAAATGAGCTGCTCAAAAAACTTATGTCTGAAGGTCTAACTGTCGTAAGTATTAAAGATGAAAGCAGAAGGAAATTAAATGTTTTCTCCTGGCGCAAGAAAAGA
>JAAYEY010000166.1 GCA_012728505.1 Synergistaceae bacterium
ACAACAGCTGAGATCTCGAAAACATTGTTTCCGTGTTTTTTGAGTATGTCGATAGTATTAGCAAAACGGAAGGACTCTTCTTTTTCTGTTGACTCTTTGAATAAATCAATATCTGACTGTAGGTAGGATTCTGAATCTGACCAAAGCTTCGTGGCATCCTCATACAAGGCTGCCTTCATTCCGGTTGTTCCAGGATTGATTACAAATATCTTCATATTACCCGCAACCTTTTCTAAACAAAGTCTTATTTTTTTGTGCTTCTTTTGTAAAAAAGACTAAAGCGGAACTTTATTATAGTGCATTATTATTTTTAAGAAAGGGTTTAAAAATTCGGTTGAATTTTCTGGTTTCTCTATGCCTTGACACCGAATATTCTGGTTGTTATACTCTCTTGCGTGGCGGCATAGCCAAGCGGTAAGGCAGAGGACTGCAAATCCTCCATCCCCGGTCCGAATCCGGGTGCCGCCTCCATAATAATTTAGGCTTGAATTTAAAAAACCTCAGAGCAGTTGTCTGAGGTTTTTATTTTATGCAGTTTAATTTATAGCACAGATAACGCTCTTAGGCTACAGCCATCAGGTCAGGAGGATCTTTTTTTAGGCTGCCATATCATCAGCACGACAGAAGCAATAATTAGCGGTGTGGATACCAGCATATATAGCCCCAAAGGCTCTCCTCCGATAAGCCAGCCTAAAAAAACAGCCACTATTGGGTTTACAAAAGCATGAGTAGCCACCCTGTTGGCAGGTTCAACTCTCATCAGCCAGAGAAAAGAGGAATAGCCAACAAGAGAGCCAAAGGTTATAAGATAAAGGAGGGCATATATTGACTTAGAAGAAAAGGCACTGATACTTTGATAGTCTCCCGTGAAGGCTGAAACAATGAAGTGTATGGCCATCATTACCGCACCCCCACACAACATCTGCATCCCGGATGACATAAGAGAATCTTCATGTATTTTAGGGTTCCTCGAGATAAAAGCTCCTATAACCCAAGTAAGGCCGCTCACAATTAACATCAAAACCCAAAACAGATAGGCGGACTTAAATGAGAAGTCTGCGTTGGGATCTCCCTTAACTAAGATAAAAACACCCAAAAACCCTAAAAATATTCCTAAGTAATGGAGGCGGGTCGGTCTTCCTCCATTGTAGAATAGCCATCCTATTACACAGAACCAAAGTGGTTCAATGGATATCAGAAGCGCGGCTAGCGATGAAGGAACCACCCTTTCAGCACTTGTAATAAGTCCATATGTAATTACGAAAGGTAACAAGGATGCGCCAAAGGCATATTTCCATCCCTGCAACGTGGTCTTTAATCCAGAGTGAAGAGACCTGCCGATCAATAGAATCAAGCCTGCGATTAAAAAACGCGTGCCGCCAGAAAAAAATGGCGGTATTGTCTCAACCGAGAATCTTATCGCTAGATATGTTGATCCCCAAATGATGTAAACCAACAGGTAAGCTAATACTAACGAAGCTTTTGAAGGTCTGTTATTCGATATATCTGTCATATTCAATTATCCTTTTTCAATGTAAGATGTTGATTCGATTATACTGTAAAAAGAGATTATACACCTTGAGCACAGTTGCCAGACTGATTCTTATACGGGAATGGCTGTTATATATGTACATATACGCATGATATTATTGACGTAACATGCGCGAATTTATAAGTTGCTTATGAAATCTAGTCTACCTTAAAGCAACTTCGATCAAGGAGGACAGCATACTATGAAAGAAAGTATGAAAATGACGCTTTTCGTAGAAAGACACATGCCGGATGGAAGATCTATAACTGTGCCCTGTACGATTGAAGTACTTTCTAAAGAAGACGAAGATATTTCTATCCTTCTTCAAAACGAAGTCGCTAATGGATTGAGCCGTGACATTTTTGTGACAAGCTCAGAAAGTGATCTGAAACGGTTTTTGAGCGATGACGGACTGGCAGTTGGAGCAAGGTATGAAGACCGTTTGATCTGTCTGAGGACAGCAATGACTTCACCTGAATGGGTAAAAGAATCCCTAATGGAATGTAACCTCACACCAAACGATCACAGTAATTGTGCGGTTTCTGGTTTTTGTGTCGTTGACAAAGAGTTCAGGGGAAACAACATTCAATTCCTAACACAATTTTATGCTGAAAATCTCGTTGCCAGAAAACATGATTCTATCGTCACAACAATATCTCCTAAAAATATCTTCAGCCTCCAAAACGTCCTTGCTTGCGGGTATTACATTATCTCAATAGATTGGCTTTACGGAGGCTTTTTGCGGTTCGTACTAAAAAAGGATTTTTATCCAGCGCATCCGCTTTGGACCCGTGTACATTCTACGATACCTATTAGAGATATAAAAAAACAACAAAATGCGATCTCAAATGGCAACGTAGGATATAAAATAATCAGACGACCAAGGGGTTTTTCAATCCTTTACGGCAGAGTGGCACCAGCATAATTCTATATAAAAATCACATGTTTTTTAAAAATTTAAAAAAGTAAAGAGGAGCAACCCAATGTTTCTTAGGGGGTGCTCCTCTTTAATAGAATAATGTTTATACGAGTTTTTTTATTATTCCTGAAATCAAATTAGATCCAGGCAGAAAAGCACGAGATATTTTTTTGCCTATGGTTCCGGTCAACAAACCTACCAAAACCGCAACTCCAAGTACGTGAATAGGTTTTCTTTTAATTATACGGACAGGATCAAACTCCATCAAAGCTGCCTTAAAATTAGCCTTCGCCTCTTCAAGATTCAATTGTGTTTTCGTCTGATCCAACATTAAGCCCACCTTTGCCACGTATAATTATTCTACCCTTAGAAAAGAGCCATATGCCGGTTCCCACAAAAAAAACCGCCACCAGAAGCGCTGAAAGAGGTTTGCCGATATAGCCGCTAAACCAGATATAGAAAGCCGCTCCAAAAGCAAAAACTCCACAGATACCCAGTGTAACACCAAAGAACATAACAAGAAATCCTTCAATAACGAGGACCGTTTTCTCTCTGAATGTCCTTCCTTCGGCTTCAACTAGATCAAAAAAACTTACTATCAGGTTGGCGAAATTTTCCAACATGTTCACCTTTCCAGTCCAAGGGGTTTATGCCCCTGTTTTTATTCTTCTTCTGTGTGAATGCAACAAAGGTCGAGTAGTTTGCCTATTACTATACCGGCCCCAAAAGCTACCACAACAGAGAGAAATGGATTGTCTGAAACTCTTGTTCCAACCTTCTCAACTGCCGCCCTACCCGGCTCTTCGTATCTTTCAAGAACTGGTTTTACTGCGGCAAGGAGACTTTTAGCACCGTCGTCCAAAGTGTTTTTTACTTTATTGAAATAGACAATGCTCTTAGCTTCTGCTTTTTCTTGCTGTTCAGCAATAGTGCTTTTAAGTGCTTCAATCTCGGTTTTAAGTTCAGCAATGGCATCTTCGCTAGTATTGAAATCTGTCATAATATTACCTCCTCTTGATTTTTGACTGGAATCCTTTTTTTGTAAATTGTTAGTTTTCTTATTGTATCATGATAAAGCGTTTTCTGGAAATAATAAATTGGAATATTGGTATAATGTAAGCAATATTTTTAAGAAAATCGGAGGTAAAACAGATGAAAAGAAATTATGTGGACGTTCCTCTGCTTCAGCAGCGCGAAATAGAAATCAAGATACTTGGTCCTGTTATCAGAGCATTTGCCGAAGAGTTTGGCAAAGAGAAAACTTATGACCTGGTACGAAAGACTCTGCAGGGAATATCGCGAGACCTCGGAAGAGAGACGTCGATTGATGGTGGTGGCTTAGATAACCTGAAAAATAAACTCGTCTCAAAATGGAACGAGGGAGGACAACTTGAAATGGAGATAAAGGAAGACTCTGAATCCGTCCTCAACTTTGACGTTACAAGATGCGAGTTCGCGAACCTCTACAAAGATTTGGGATATGGCGATATCGGCGCTCTAATTTCATGCGATCGCGATGCGGCTTTTCTTGACGGTTTTGACTCAGACCTGGAGCTATTGAGAGATAACACCCTAATGGCTGGAGACAAATTTTGCGATTTTTGCTACAGGAAAAAAAGTAATTCTTAGTGTCAGAAAAAACATAAAGAACTTATCAAATTTTAGACCGGGAATATCTCCCCGGTCTAAATAATAATACGGACAGAGCTACATTTCAATTGATATAAAGAGCGTCTGTCCTCCCCTTGACATTAATATACCTAGAGATTTGTTTTTGGCTCCCATGACTTTGTTCCAATCCTCAAGTGTTTTCATTTTCGTTTTGTTAACTTCAAGGATAACGTCACCGGGTTGGAGTCCAAGCCTTGCTCCGAGACTGCCTCTGTCAACGTTCAATACGACCAGACCTTCGTTTGAGTCTAATTTAAACTTTTTTTGGAGTTCACTCTCTATTACAGCGGTAGTAATGCCCATCTGCTTAGATGTTTTTGTCGCAATTTGGGGTTCGGTGGTGGGTTTTCTGCTTGTTTTTACATTTTCACCCCGGTCTATATCGCCAAGTACTACCTCTATCTTCTTCTTTTTTCCATCCCTGTAAATTTCAAAATCAACTTTGTCTCCGGCAAGCTTGTTCCTCACAGAAAAGACCACATCTTGGCTGTTTTTAACTGCCTTACCGGCTATTGATACTATAACGTCGCCTCTCTGAAGCCCGTACTTATCCGCAGGCGAGTTGCGCTGTACATCAGAAATAATC
>JAAYEY010000167.1 GCA_012728505.1 Synergistaceae bacterium
ATATGGCCGGGTTTGTGAAAATCCTCTGCACGTGACAGAGGATTTGCAAGAGCTTTGGCTGTTATTGCCCTCTCCGCGGCAGATATGCCTGTTGTAGTATCTTTTCCATGGTCAACTGAGATTGTGAATGCCGTGCCGTGTGAGTCTGTATTGTGTTCCACCATCTGTTTCAGCTGAAGCCTTTTTGCCTGTTCTGCTCCGATGGGAACACAGACAAGACCGCGTGCGTTCTTTATCATAAAATTGATATCCTCAGTACGGCAGCAGTCTGCCGCCATTACCAAGTCACCCTCGTTTTCTCTGTTTTCGTCATCTACGACGACTACCATTTTGCCCTGCTTGATGTCATTTATTGCTTCTTCGATAGTATTGAACATTATCTGCTGATCCTCCTAGCCCCAACCATATTTTGCAAGTTTATCCAACGTCAGTGAATTTTTCATCTCTGTACCATCTCTTGCTTCGGAAAAACGTGCTTCCAAAAACTTACTGATATATTTCCCTAGGATATCTGTTTCTATATTGACCGGATCACCGGTTTTTAACTCTGAAAGAGTTGTTTCCGATATGGTCGTAGGTATGATGCCCACGGAAAACATCTCTTCATCAACATCTATAACAGTGAGGCTGATACCGTCTATTGCGACCGAACCTTTTGGAACTATGCCAGACAGAAGTTCGATAGGCGCCTTGAAAAAATACTTTCTTGTTTCTGGGTATACCTCTGTCTTATAAACCTCGGCAAGGCCATCTATATGTCCGGATACCATGTGTCCATCAAGTCTTGAATCTAAGCGCATGGCCCTTTCAAGATTGACTTTTGAGCCGACACTAAGAGCTCCCATCTTTGTCTTTTTTCTTGTCTCTTCCATTATTTCTATGCTGAAGGATCTGGCGTCGAAACGGACGACAGTGCTGCATGCTCCTGATACGGAGACAGAATCGCCTATGCGAAGTTCCTTAGATATCGCTGGAGCTTCTACATCAAACTGCCAGATGTCATTTCTAGGGTGTATGGCAGAAACAGTACCTATGGTTTCTATAAGTCCGGTGAACATGAAAGCACCCCTCTGATCCACATATCATCCCCGCACGGAGAGCATTCGAGGTCTTTTATTCGAATAGCATCTTCAATGTTACCAAGTTCTAGGTGTTCGGTAAAATGTATACCTCCACCTAGTAGTTTTGGTGCCATAAATAGCGAGATTTCGTCAGCAAGTCCGGCTCTAAGTAAGGAGCTTGTCAATTTTGCCCCGCATTCGACCATTAAATAGTTTACACCAATTTGCGATAATTTAGCCATAACAAATTGAAGTTCATGAGCTCCTGGAGTTTCTATGCGGTATATTTCCGCTCCGCGATCCCTTATTGCGTCCAGCTTTTCTTCTTGTGTATCCATCCCGGTGAAAAATATAATTTCCCCTCCATCGAAAATAGATGCTTCAGGAGATGTTCGCATTCTTCTGTCCAGAATGATTCTTTTCGGTGTTGTTCCCTCTGCATCTCTTACTGTCAGCTTTGGGTCATCGGCAAGGATTGTTCCTGAGCCAGTAAGAAGGGCATCTGACTCTGCTCTGAGCAAATGTGTCTTTTGACGTGAAGCCTTAGATGTTATCCATTTGCTCGATCCGTCTTTAAGGGAGATATTTCCATCTATAGAAGATGCAGTCTTTATAGTTATCCAGGGTCTACCCTGTTTCATTCTCCGTATAAAACCTCTGTTTATCCACTTAGATTCCTTTTCTAGGACTCCGGTCACCACTTCAATTCCGGTATCCCTGAGCATTATCTCACTGCGGCAGTCAACAACAGGATTTGGGTCTGACATACCTATTACAACTGAAGATACGCCCTTTTCAATAAGCATTGGGGCACATGCAGGAGTTCTGCCCTGGTGGCAGCATGGTTCGAGGTTGACGTAAACCCTTGAACCGCTGACATCGCCTCCGGCATCTCTTACGGCCTCGACTTCAGCGTGCGGCTTTCCACAACACCGATGCCAACCTTTGCCTATAATTTTAGAATCCCTGACTATTACGCAGCCTACTTTTGGGTTGGGGCTTACAGAAGTTCCTCCGTTCAGCGCCAGGGCGAGAGCCATTCTCATGTAATGTTCATCGATATCTTTTTGTTTTATAGAAGTCAATTTGCCAGACTCCCTTCTTTTGAATCTTTAAGAAAATCTTGTATCCTTTTAGCTAGCTTCGGTCCGATGCCCGGTGCTGAAGCAAGCTGGTCTTCAGAGACTTCCATTATAGCTCTTGTGCTTCCGAATTTTGTGATCAGTTGGGCCGCTTTAGCCTTTCCGATACCGGGTATATCTTCAAGCCTGCTCCTTCTAAAATTCTTTCCCCTTGCAGCCCTGTGTGATGTTATGGCATAACGGTGAGATTCATCTCTTACGTACTGCAGCAGCCTTAGTGCAGGATCCGTACTGTCTAAACGCAGCGGCTCTTTTTTGGAGGGAAGGTATATTTCTTCCTCCTCCTCGGCCAGCGATATAATAGGTACTTTGTCCAGACCCAATTCATCGAGCGCCTCTACAGCAAACTCAAGTTGAACCGGACCTCCATCTATCAGTATCAACTGAGGTAGAGGTTCTTCGCCTTCTAGACATCTCTTATATCTTCTGAGCAGAGTCTCTTTCATCGACCTGAAATCGTCTATACCGTCTACTGTTTTTATGTTGAAGCGCCTGTAGAGTGAGGTATTCGGATATCCCTGCTCAAATACTGCAACGACGCCTATGGTGTTTTCTCCTGAAGTGTGGGAGATGTCGAAGCCGTCAATCCTCCATGGAAGCATGGGGAGCTCGAGGATTTTCTGCAGGCGGTTTAGTGTATCCCAAAAATTGTCCTGTCCAACATCGATTTCAGGGATATTGTTGCGCTGTCTGCTAACTCTCCAAATGGCTCTTATCGTGTCACGAAGTGTTGCAGCCTCTTCAAATTCAAGTTTTTGGACAGCTTTGTCCATCCTCTTGTGAAGTTTCTCAACTAGTTCGATTCCTTTACCCTGCAGCATCATTATTACGTCAGCCGCCCTCTCCCTGTACTCCCCTTCCGTGCAAAGCCCAGCACAAGGAGCAAGGCAGTGCCCAAGGGAATATCTCAAGCAAGGACGTCTATTTTTATCCGGCTCTTTGATTTCTGCGCTACAGTACCGAAGGGGAAGGTAACGTTCAATAAGACGAAGGAGCGCTCTTACTTCTGTTACTCTGACAAAAGGGCCGATGTAGACTGATTCGTCATTCTGTCTGTGTCTTGTGACCACGATACGAGGGAATTTCTCCGATGTGATTTTTATATAAGCGTATCTTTCGTTCATTTTGAGGTCTACGTTAAAAAAGGGCTGATATAATTTAATTAAGCGGTTTTCAAGAATGAGGGCTTCCATCTCAGTCTCGGTCCTTATCGTCGAAATGTCTTCTATGAGCTCGACAAGTTTTCTCAGTCTGGGTGAAGCAAAATTAGAATGACGAAAATAAGATGAGACCCTTTTTTTCAAAGATTTAGCCTTGCCGACGTAGATAATCTTGCCTTCACCGTCGTGCATCATATATACTCCCGGTTTGTCAGGGAAGGATTTTATGTGTAGCAGCAGTTCTTCTTTTTTCAAAAAAATAGTCCTTTCTGCGATTGCTCATGTAAGGCTTGTGGTATAGGATATCATAGTATGGATAAAGTAGCATTCAGGAGGTGCCATTATGGCTTTGGCAGTTTATAACGATCTTACAAGAAAAAAGGAAACGTTTGAACCAATAGAAAAGGGTAAGGTAAAATTTTACACGTGTGGACCTACAGTTTATGATTTCTTTCATATAGGGAATGCACGTCCCTTCGTACTTTTTGACGTTTTTAGAAGATATCTCGAAAGCATTGGTTACGAGGTGACATTCGTACAGAACTTCACTGACATCGACGACAAAATGATAAGACGCGCCAATGAGACAGGAATAACTGTTCCGGAACTGGCGGATAAGTTCATAGCCGAATATTTCGAAGACGCTGATTCTCTTGGAATCAAAAGAGCCACCCTACATCCAAGAGCTACACATGAGATGGATGAAATCATAAAGATAGTGAGCAAACTTATAGAAAAGGGACACGCTTACGAACGGAACGGAGATGTCTATTTTTCTGTATCCAGCTTCCCTGAATATGGCAAGCTTTCAAAACAGGGAATCGACGACCTTAGGAGTGGAGCTAGGATCGAAGTGGATGAGAGAAAGAACGATCCACTCGATTTCGCCCTTTGGAAGGCAAGTAAACCGGAAGAGCCCTCTTGGGAAAGTCCTTGGGGAAAAGGCCGCCCTGGCTGGCATATCGAATGCAGCGCTATGGCCACTAAGTATCTTGGCAATTCAATAGACATACATGGCGGAGGTAGTGACCTGATATTTCCCCACCATGAAAACGAAATAGCACAGTCTGAATGTGCTTCGGGCTGCCAATTCGTCAAATACTGGCTACACAACGCCTATTTAATGATTGACAAAGAAAAAATGTCCAAATCTCTTGGAAACTTCATGACCGTAAGAAATATAAGGAAAAAATTTAATCCCCTTGTCATTCGCTACTTCCTTCTGAGTGCGCATTACCGCTCCCCCATTAATTTCTCAAAGGAAGGTCTCGATCAAGCGCAGAGTGCTCTTGAAAGGATCAATAACTGCTATACCGATCTGAATTTTGCCGTTTTGAACCGTAAGCCCTGTGGCAAAGATGACGCTCTATCTGAAGCAGTTCTAAAGGCGTCCAAGGGATATACCGATGCTATGGATGACGATTTCAACACGGCTGGAGCCCTCGGATGCGTATTTGATGTTGTCAGAGCTGTGAATGTGCATCTTACAGAAAATAATGGTTTCTGCGAAGAAGGTATAAAGTCGGCTAAAGATTTTCTGGTCAAGGTCAACTCTGTCTTTGGGTTCTTCCCGCCTGAGAGCAGCCTCAATTCTGATGAAGAGATCGATGGACTTCTTGCAGAGAGAGCTGAAGCCAGAAAGTGTAAAAATTTCAAAAGATCTGATGAGATAAGGGACTTGCTCGCGGAAAAAGGTATCATCATCGAAGACACGGCGCAGGGAGCTCGCTGGAAAAGACAAATATAACAAAAGGATCTTTTGCAAAATAAGATTGCCCCGGACTAAACACAGAGTCCGGGGCAATTTTGTGCTTGATGTTAGAAGCTTACTTTCTAGCCTCCGCCGATAAGCGGAAAGATCCTCACGTCATCCCCATCTTTTAGAGGAGTCTCGTCTTTTTGAAGATGGAGCATGTGATGACCATTGACGAGTATGTTTACCCGTCTTGATATCTTATCTCCATCCATGCAGAAATCACGGAACGTCTTACCGTATTTCATGTTCAGATCATGCATAAGGAGGGCAAGAGTCGGTCTTACAGGCATTGTTATCTCCTTAGTGCCCACAATTAGCCTAATGTTTGCAAAAAAACCAACCTTTATCAATGTGTTTGCCCCCCTTGCGCAATATCCTTCAAAACAAATAGTTAGATAGTCGACTTTCCCACCTGTTGTTAATAGTGAATTTTAAGTCCCTCTTTTTCGTCTTCTTCTGATCAGTTGCGCCCAGGGAAGACGATAGGCGGCGTGGACCTGGTTTCCCGCTCAAAGTCATGCGGGAAAGACGGTGGGGGTTG
>JAAYEY010000168.1 GCA_012728505.1 Synergistaceae bacterium
CCCAAGTGTGCCCTGCACTGCTGCTGTTGCAACTATTCCGTAGACGACCGCCCTCAGCATCTTGGCCGATCTATCCACTATGTCCTCTTTCACTGAATCAGGAAGAGGCATTATGTCTTTCACATACTGGAGTATCAGGTGGCCGTCTCTGACAAAAAAGAACGAGGATACAGTAACTACCGCCAGCAGATAAAAAACCTTGAAAGCGTTGCCCAGTATCTCCCTTGAAAGTATCCTAACAAAACCTGTGAACCAGTTCAAACTGCTGCCTATGATTGATTCAAAAACTGGGATACCACTTACGGAGTTAAGATTGTACAAAAGCGGACCTAAAAGAGGCACTTTGTTCAGTTTTTCCAATATTTCACCATAAGACCCTGAGAGGACACCGCTTTGAATAACGGCCTCGTAGACTTTCAAAAACTCTTTGACCAAAAAAAGTCCGAAGAAAAGCATAGGAATAGCCATAAATACTACTATGGCAAGGGTAGTTATTCCTGCTGCTATATTTGTAAGTCTACCTGCAAAAAAGTTCCTGAAGAGAAATCTATAAAGAGGATATGCAAAGTAAGAGAGTAGCACAGACCAGAGGAGAGGTCGACCAAGCGGAGAAACTATAAGCCATGAGAGGAAAAAAAAGAAAACTAGCAAAAGTGCAAAGGGTACTATGCTATCCTTTAATTTATTAGTCAACCTAAGGTAACGATTATTCAACAATACCCCTACCCCCAATCATGTAACAAGCAATCTTAAAAAAAATTCACGAGATATCTTCTCACATCAAATATTTCGTAACTGAGGGTAATTATACTATCAATCGGCCAACTGGTTAAACTGAACATTTCACAGTTTGATTATTTAAACGGCAGACATAGAAAAGAGCGCCGTACCTGACAAGTAGTCTATGATGATCATAGTAACCTTCAAATTTCACCCTTGCACTTCAAATAATTTCAGTAACAGCTCAAAATTATTATTCCCACTCAATCGTTGCAGGAGGCTTTCCGGTTATATCAAGCACAACCCTGCTGATATCCGGAACTTCGTTGCATATCCTTCTGCTGACAACCTCCAGAAGTTCATAAGGAAGATGTACCCACTCTGCGGTCATTGCGTCGAGCGACGATACCGCCCTGAGAACCGCTGTCTCGCCATAACTCCTGACATCTCCTACTACTCCAACGCTTCGCACCGGAAGAAGAGCGCAAAATGCCTGCCAGATACTATTGTAAAGCCCGAAATTCCTGATTTCCTCTATGAATATTGCGTCAGCTTCTCTCAGCGCATCGAGACGTTCTTTTTTAAGCTCGCCTAAGCATCTGACTGCAAGGCCCGGCCCCGGAAAAGGATGCCTCTCTAAGAAATGTGGCTCTATGCCAAGTGCCTTTCCGACTTTTCTGACTTCATCCTTGAAAAGATCCCGAAGTGGTTCCAAAAGCTGCATTTTCATATCATCGGGGAGACCCCCTACGTTATGATGGCTTTTGATGAGGTTTCCTCCGCCATGCCCGCTTTCTACAACATCAGGATATATGGTTCCCTGGAGCAGCCAGTCTGAGCCACCAAGCCTACGGGCTTCTTCTTCAAAAACACGTATAAAAAGCTCTCCTATTATCTTTCTTTTCTTCTCAGGGTCTGTTACGCCGGCAAGAGCTGACAAGAATCTCTCCTCAGCGTTCACTCTGCGGACATTGAGATTGAGGGAACGATATGTCTCCATTACCTGGTCGGCTTCGTTCTTTCTTAACAATCCATGGTCGACAAAAATACAGTAAAGCTTATCGCCCACTGCTTTTGATGTGAGGACCGCGGAGACTGTAGAGTCTACGCCGCCGGAAAGACCGCAGATTACTCTGCCTGTTCCTGTTTTTACTTTGATTTTATCTATTTCTCGCTCTACCCATTTTGATCCGAGGGTCCAGTCTGCAGTGCATCCACATATATCAAAAATAAAGGTTGAAAGGATATCTATTCCTTTAGTTGTTTGAACGACTTCTGGGTGAAACTGAAGAGCGCTTATTTTGCCATCAGAAGATTCAAATGACGCAATCGAACCGTTCTCGCTCCATCCTGTTGCAGAAAAACTTTGCGGAAGCTCTGTGACCTGATCCCAGTGGCTCATCCATACTTCGAGGGTCTTTTCATCTTTGATCCTCTCAAAAAGACTTCCGGCCGATGAGATGGAGACTTTTGCTCTTCCATACTCAGCAGATTTACCGTGCCCTACTTTTCCTCCAAGCTGGTGTGCTATGAGTTGCATTCCATAACATATCCCCAGAATAGGAATATTAGAATCAAGAACATGCATAGGTACAGAAGGCGCATCGCTGTCAAGAACACTTCTGGGGCCGCCGGAAATTATTATTCCTGATGGAGAAGATTCTATGATTTTGTCTAAAGGAGAATTCCAGTAAAGTATTTCGCTGAAAACCCCCAGCTCTCTCACCCTCCTGGCAATAAGCTGTGTGTACTGCGAACCGCAGTCTAATATTAAAATCTTATTATCTTTATTTTTCATGTAAAACCATATCCTTTCACAACGACATGCTTTTCGTGCACGAGTAAGTATGACATAAATGAGCCTCTATTTCTACTCTCTAATTTATATAAAAACTGCGGCTAGAAACGTGCCACGGGAGTCGATAGCAAATCGGTTGGCAGTCAATGGGGAATCGATTGGGAAGGGCAACCAAACACAACAAGAAATCCTCTCTCACCGTCTTTCCCGTATGCACTTGATCAGAAGGACGCCGTTTACCGTAAGGTGAATATATAAAATAACTGCAGTATCCGCGCTATTTCGAGTGCGTTTCGAGATCGGGAATCTAGGTCTGTTGTTTTCACCTGAGTTAGAATCAGAAAAAAGACCTGGCCCCCGGCTCGACGACATACCGGGGATACGATGAGGGGACGGCCCGCTGCCCCTAGCAGTCATTTGATCGATTCATACCAATTGATTCGCAATTGACTACCAACTGATTTCCCCGACATTTAACACGTTGCAGCTTCACGCCAGATGTTCCACCTGGCAGTTTCACGCGGCAAGTTTCTTGCCGCAGCAGTTAGGGAAAGGCGGTGGGAAAGATACAAAAAAGCAGGCGGAAAAATCCCGCCTGCTTTTGAAGTTATCTTTAAATGTATTTCGGTATTAGTAGTCCATACCGCCCATTCCACCCATGCCGCCCATGCCTTCCATTCCGCCCATGCCGCCCATGGAGTCTTTCTTTTCCGGTTTGTCGGCTATCAGCGCGTCTGTTGTGAGGATCATGGCAGCGATTGACGCAGCATTCTGCAAAGCAGAGCGTGTAACCTTGACAGGGTCAATGATACCGGCCTTTATCATGTCCACATAGTCGCCTGTTGTCACATCGAGGCCCTGTCCAACCTTTAGCGTCTTCACTTTTTCAATGATGACATCGCCCTGGAGGCCTGCATTGGAAGCGATCAAATGGAGAGGTTCTGAAAGCGCCTTACGGACTATCATAGCTCCGGTTTTGAAATCTCCCTCGAATTTTTCGATCTCCTTGTCAAGTTCCTTGGTGCACTCTACGAGAGCTACTCCACCGCCTGCTACGATACCCTCTTCCACTGCTGCACGTGTAGAATTGAGTGCATCTTCGATACGGTGCTTGAGTTCTTTTTGTTCGGTCTCTGTTGCTGCTCCGACCTGAATCACTGCAACTCCGCCGACTATCTTGGCGAGACGTTCCTGCAGTTTTTCTTTGTCGTACTCGGATGTTGAATCCGCAAGCTCTTTCTTTATCTGGCCGGCGCGATCCTTGATATCCTTAGAGTTGCCTTTTCCTTCGACTATGGTTGTGTCTTCCTTAGTCACCTTTATTTTTTTGGCTCCGCCAAGAACAGTTGTATCAACGTTTTCAAGTTTCATTCCCACTTCTTCGCTGACAACTGTAGCGCCTGTTACAATAGCGATATCCTGAAGCATCGCCTTCCTGCGGTCGCCAAATCCGGGGGCTTTCACTGCTACTACCTGGAGAATACCACGGAGTTTGTTGACTACAAGTGTAGCAAGTGCTTCGCCTTCAATATCCTCTGCAATAATGAGGAGGGGCTTGCCAAGCTGGACTATTTTCTCAAGAACGGGAAGCATGTCTTTAACATTGCTAATCTTGCCATCTACAACCAGTATATTGGCTTCTTCAAGAATGGCTTCCATGCGATCGGGATTAGTAATCATGTAGGGGCTGATGTAGCCCTTATCGAACTGAAGACCTTCTACTGTCTCAAGTGTTGTTCCAAAGCTCTTGCTGTCTTCGACAGTGATGACACCCTCTTCGCCTACCTTGCCCATTGCTTCGGCGATAAGTTCACCTATGGCTTTGTCGTTTGCGGAGATAGAAGCGACCTGAGCTATCATGCTGTGCTCTTTTACTTTGACTGCCTGCTTCTTAAGCTGTTCAACAACTATCTCAGTTGCTCTCTCGACACCCTTGCGGATAATCATTCCGTTGGCTCCGGCAGCGACGTTCTTTATTCCTTCACGAACCATTGCACGTGCAAGGACTGTAGCTGTTGTAGTACCATCTCCTGCTACATCGTTGGTCTTTGAAGCAACTTCTTTAATGAGCTGTGCTCCCATATTTTCAAATGGGTCTTCGAGTTCAAATTCCTTTGCAATGGTAACACCGTCGTTGGTAATAGTCGGAGAACCATATTTCTTGTCAAGAACAACGTTGCGTCCTTTGGGACCAAGTGTAATTCCAACTGTGTCAGTGACTTTATTCATTCCGCGCTCCATAGCGCGACGGGCTTCTTCTTTAAAAAGTAACATTTTTGCCATAATGATATTCCTCCCAGAAATTTATATTTATTTACTTTTGCTACTTCGTTACTACAGCAAGTACGTCTCTTTCGCTAATGATGAGGAATTCCTCACCGTCAAGCTTAACTTCTGTACCGGAATATTTGCTGTATATGATTTTGTCTTTAACCTTAACATCCATAGGCTGGCGCTTGCCGTTCTCAAGGACCTTACCTTCTCCAACAGCAACAACAATACCTTCGACCGGCTTTTCTTTCACTGTCTCCGGAAGAACAAGTCCTCCCTTTGTTTTCTCTTCATGCGGTGCGGCTTTGACAACTATTCTGTCTCCAAGTGGCTTAAGTTTCATAAAATGACCCCTCCTGTAAATATTTTTGTTATTTGATGTTAGCACTCACGTTGAACGAGTGCTAACTCCTTTTCGATTCAAAGTTTAATAAGAGAGAGGTTTTTTCTCAAATGTTATCAGCAAGGTATGTTCGTCATTATGGGCAGCTATCTTTATTTATCTCTTGTTTGCTTTTGTTTTTAAACATACCTTGGCTTTTCTGAATCTTACGTAGTTTGCGCAGGTAAAACATACATTACTTAAGACTTATCAGCCTTTGGTGGCTAAAAATCTAATGTTGTGATTTTCTTCAGAGGCGTTTTTAGGGAACAATCTGTCAAGAGTTTCAAGCAAATATGCGATTTTCATCTGGTAATAATCGTGTGATTACCAGATTTCCCAAGAAGGATCGGGAGAGAGCGAAAGGTCTGATATGTTTCCTCTGAGGTAAGAATC
>JAAYEY010000001.1 GCA_012728505.1 Synergistaceae bacterium
TCTTTTTCCCGCAGCTGTACCATGGTTACTCCGGCTCTTGCAGCCTTTTCTACTTGCTCAGCAAGGGAGCCTCCGTTCAGCCACTTTCTATCTGTTACAGCGTAGAGTTTCAAGGTGTTTTTATCTGCTTTCAATTTTCGCAGCCTCACTGAATTTTTCTCCGTTCATATTGCTTACCTCATCTACTATGAAGGTCCTGTAGGTCAAGGTCCCTCCCCCTGTCAAAAGAAGTCTTTCATAAGCGGATTCACCTGCTATACCCATCAAGGCGGCGGCCGCGGTTGCAGCGGCAGGCCTTGATGGCGAAACAGCGCAGCAGGCTCCGGTAAGGACAGAGAGCATGCACCCTGTACCGCTTACCTTTGACATAAGAGGGTGTCCATTGCTGACTAGATATACTTCATCATTCCCAACCACTATATCTTTAGGCCCTGTGACAGTTATTACAGCGCCTGTTCTCTTGTTGAGTTCCTTTAGAACTGAAATCGTTCGATCTGATGACTCGCCCTTCTGGATGTCAGGATCGGATGCATCCACACCCCTGGTACTCCCTGAATCCCCGGCAATGGAGAATATCTCCGAGATGTTGCCTCTTATAACTGCAAGTTTTATTTCGCGAATAAGGTCATTAGCCGTCGAAGTGCGCAAAGAGGAAGCACCAGCTCCGACAGGATCAAGAATCACCGGTATTCCGATCTGGTTGGCCCTCTTACCTGCTTTGAACATGGCAGGTATAGTCCTACTGTTGAGAGTTCCAATGTTTATAACGAGAGCGGAAGCTATCGAGACTATATCTTCGACCTCGCCCCCATCATCTGCCATTACAGGTGAAGCTCCGCAGGCAAGCAGAACATTTGCACAGTCATTTACTGTAACGTAGTTTGTAATACAGTGTACCAACGGATTTTTTCTTCGAACTTCATCAATTATCGCTGCAAACATTTTTATCTTCCTTTCTGATTTTTCCCACGACGGTAGCAAACACTATTAAAGCAACCATCACAGGCAGAGTATTTCCTAAGGGAGTCTCAACCTGCATGCATGCTCTATACATAGCAAACCCTATGGCCCAAAGGACAAAATTTGACAGGTTGATGCTTTCTTGAAAGTGGTCTTTTTTAAGGATAAAGAAATCAACGATGAGTATGCTTATCATCGGGGCAAAGACAGAGCCTATTAGAAAAAGAAAGTTCTCATATTGCTCTATAGGGGTAAAAACAGCAATGGCGGTCCCTGCTATGCATGCTATAAATGCTGTTGTCTTGCTGCTGACCATGTTTGTAACACTGCTAAAGCTGATGCCGGCCGAATATACATCTAAGAATGTTGTGGTAACAGTTGATACCACTATGATAAATACTGCGGCTATTCCCAACCCCGCACCCATCATTATTTTAGCAATGTCAGTTTCTCCGGTAAAAATAGAAGCTCCAAGACCTATCATGTACATCCATGTACTGACGGCAAAATACACCAGCACACTTATCAAAGCTGTTCTACGCGGACTTGAAGAGTTATGCGTGTAGTCTGAAATAAGCGGGAGCCACGAGAGCGGCATTGCCGCGGAAAGTTCAACTGCGCTTCCGAAGCTCATCACGCCTGAAGCTCCGGTTGAGGAATCTCCTCCGAATACTATGAAGCTAAGGAGAACCGTCAGTGTAAACAGTGCTGTCATAGTAAACACATTGACTTTTTCGAGGTTTTTTATGCCTACCACTACCCAGACCATTATCAGAAGACCAATCACCAAGCACCAGAAAGCAGGACTGTACATCCCAGTGTACCTTTCTGCAACAATCGCTACTGCCCGGCCACCGGCTATGATCATTACAGCTGTCCAACCAACCAGCTGCGTAACGTTAAGTACAGAAAAAAAGATCGAACCTTTTTGTCCAAACGAAATTTTTACCGTTTCCATTGCACTTTTTCCGCTTTTCGCTCCTACCAGGCCTGCTAGGTAGAGAGGAATACAACCGATAACATGCCCTATTACTATTGCAGCAACTCCTTTTGAAAAACCAAGCGGAGCAATAAGACTGCCCGTCAGTATTTCTGCTATGGAGACTGCCGCGCCGAACCAAATCAGAGCGCTGTTAAAAACTGTTATTTTACCCAAGTCTTTCAAGTTATTTTATTCCCCCCATACAAAAATAAAAACGGGAGACGCCATCTACGCGTCTCCCGCTAAATTTTGCAATTTAGTGCGTTTCCCTACGTTGGCATTATCCAAATCAGGTCCAGGGTCGAAGTCTACGACTTCCTCTCAGCCTGCCACGCAAGCTCCCCGAATATTCAATTGTAATTAACAGTGACATTATAGTGCCTCTTAAGCCGGATGCTGTCAAGTGCTTATTACTTCATAGAGTCATTATTACTGTCCATATCTATTTTTGAGATCTTCAGCTTCACATTTTACCTGATCATCGCATAAAACTACCCCTCCGCCCGCAGCTTTTGCAAGGATATATATTCTTGCGAAAACCTCCAGCATCTCGCATCTCATGAGAGCCTCTTTAAGAGTTCTGCCAACGCAGAGAGCTCCATGGTTAGACAGAAGCACTCCGTTTCCATCGTCGAGTGCCAGCTTGGCATTATCCGCAAGTTTGGCAGTACCAATCGAAGCATAGTCTGCAATTGGTATTTTTCCACCAAAAACAGCCACTTGATTATCTGTAATTGGGTAAAGAGGTTCCCTGAGAGAGGCAACAGCTGTCGCATAGACAGAATGGGTGTGAATGACAACATTTACATCTTTTCGGGCAGATAATATTTTCATATGCATTTCTTTTTCTATCGAGGGTTTTCTTGTTCCTTCTAGAACGTTTCCACTCAGATCCATCCTCACTATATCCTCCGGTACAAGTACAGTGTAATCCATCCCGCTGGGTGTTATGAGCAATCCCTTTTGGGTACGGCAGCTTATGTTACCTCCCGTCCCTTGGACCAGACCTTTTTCTAAAAGAAGAATACCTGTCTCTATTATTTCTTTTCTTATTTCAACTTCATTTATCATATTCATCCCTCGCAAGTCTGCTAAGCAGGGGCGTTATCAACAAATTGACAATGCCTGTTATAAGAAAAATATTTATTATCGAAACTTTGAAGGTGAGCAGCAAGGCTACAAAAATAGCTGAGAGTACCATGCCGAAAGAATCTGTTATGTTTAAGCATGCAACAACTCTAGCCCTATGTTCATTAGAGCTTTTTGACTGCATTATGGCGTACATAGGAACACTAAATATCCCTCCACTTGCAGCAAGAAGGAGAAAAGAAAATATTATTCCCCAAGAAACGGGCATATGTATAAATGTCTTTACCCCGACAAGAATTTCAGTCTTACCGGCAGCAATGCTGAAGCAATACAGAAGAAAAATCGCAACAGTCATCCCTAGACACCCATAAGGTACAAGCCTTCCGGAGACCTTACCCCTGAGAAGCCTGTTGCATAAAGTCGACCCAATACCAACTCCAACAGAAAATACGACAAGGAAAAGGGTCGATACCTCTTCGTTCCCACCAAGTATGTCCTTCGAAAAGGTCGGAAACTGGGAAAGAAAGACAGCTCCCAAAAACCAAAACCAGCTTATTCCCAGTATGGATCTGAATACCTGTTTATTTGGCTTTACAAATGCGATGATATCTATCGTGGACCTTAGTGGATTCCAATCGACTTTCATGCCCGGAACAGCAGGTTCTGCCCTTGGTATAAGAAGGCTTGAAAGAAAACCCAATATCGCGACACTTACTATCCCTACCGAAATATATGCTCTGCCCGCTGGATGGAGGATAAAAAGACCACCGCACAGCGTCCCCGAGAGGATCGCAATGTATGTGCCGGCGCTAACAAGTCCGTTGCCGGCAACGAGTTCGCCCTCTGTAAGGTGCTGTGGAAGGATGCTAAATTTTAAAGGTCCGAAAAATGCAGACTGTGCGCCCATAAAAAATAAAAGTATTATGAGACCCCAAAGGCTAAGAAAAGTGAAGGCTGCAGCTGTAAGAAGCATTAGAACTATTTCTACAAACTTTATCACCCTTATGAGAAAGGACTTTTCAAACTTATCTGCGAGCTGGCCTGCCGTGGAGGAAAAAAGAAAAAACGGCAGTATGAAAAGACCGGCGATAGAAGTAATCAGAATTTGGGCATTTAATCCGTATTCTTCAGCCAGTCTGAAGGTTATAAGTATAATAAGGGCATTCTTAAAGAGGTTGTCGTTGAATGCACCAAAAAATTGGGTTAGAAAAAGAGGGAGAAATCGTCTTACCGTTAAAAGTTCAAACTGAGTTTTGATCTGAGCGTCCCCCTAAATATCTCCTGTTTTTTCTTTGTTCGGACTCTTACCGACTTCTTCTATTGAAATTCCTCTGGTATGTACAGTCTTGAACCATGTCCCCTGGTCTTTAGCCAGGAAAGCCGCTTTGAAGATTATCGGTATCCATGTAAGCCCAAACCAGAAATACGCGAACGTATCCTTCACATATCTAAGCGTAAATTTCTTCTGATGCATCGATGGTCCGACTATCACACAAATCAGGCAAAATGCGATAATGAAGAAGATAGGAAGTCCGAAAAACAGCACCCAGTCTATCATAGTCTGAGGCGTGCTCTTTGATATCGTTGGAAAAAGAACCATGTTGTTGATAAGAGTGTAAGCCATTCCGGCGAACATTATTATTATTCCAAGACATGATTTAGCCGGAGCAAGCAGATATAGGAACAGGTCGAGATACTGAAGCTTTCTGGTCACAAAAAAAGATTTCAGCGCATCCCTGCCATAGTGCCACAACACCCAGTAGTGTCCCTGCATCCATCTGGTGCGCTGCCGTCTGGAAATAGCAATGTCCTGAGGTTTCTCATCATATATGACAGCTGCGTCGTTCCAGTGCACCCTGCTGCCGGATAGGATCAGCCTGGTTGACATCTCTAGGTCCTCTGTAAGGCTTTCCAGATTCCAGCCAATCCTTTCAAGAGTGGCTGCTCTTATAACAAGTCCGGTCCCTCCAAGGGTACAGGACAATCCCCATAAACCCCTGGCAAGCTGCCAGAACCTGTTCGAGAACCAGTAAGCAAGAGCGTATGATCTCGTCAGCCAGTTATCATCAGGATTCTTGACATCTAAAACTCCCTGTATGGCTTCTGCTTCAGGGTGAAGTTCCATGTAGTTGTTCATATGCATAAGAAAGTTTACATCGACGAGGTTATCCGCATCAAACATTGCAAGGGCATCGGCCTTGTCTATAGGAAGCTGTGGCAAAGCCCACCTTACGTTCCATGTCTTACCGTTGCGATCTTTGTCAAAACGTTCAAGAGCGACCGCACCCTGCATGCGTGAAAGTTCTGCCGTATTGTCCTGGCAGTTGTCGCAGGAGACGTAAACTGTATAGCAGTTTTTTGGGTAATTCTGTTCTGCCAGGCTTTTAAGGAGGGGTTCTATAACCATCGCTTCATTATGTGCCGGAACTAGAACTACAAACCTCCGATAGCGTTTGGCTCTCGGCATCTCTTTCTGGCTCCAGAATCCTCTGATGCTTACGACAATCTGGTATACTCCGTCACTCATGAGGAGTGCAAGCAGCGAATAGAGGACAAACTGCAACACCCACCATCCCCACCATATAAACCAGTACATTAATTCATGAGAATTCTCCATAAACTTCATTCCTCCTGCAAAAGAACACAAAAAACCTTGGATAATCCTTATTCCACTATGAAGGCTTTAAAAGATCCAGACCTATTAATCAAGAATATCATTTATTAAATTTTTTTCCAGAATCATATCATTATAACTCAGCCTTAGGTCAACTTCCTTAGTTATTTCATCATATTGGGACGCATCTATCGATTCATGCGTGCCTATCCTTGTGGCTCTTTTCACAGCGGGCTCAACGAAAACACCGTCGATGATGTATGACCCGTTTCGGAATATAACTGGATCAGATCCGTTATCGAGAGAAAGGTTCTTGCCAAAAAATGTTTCTATCTTTACTCCCAATAACCCTGCGGCTGTAGGCATTATGTCGATTTGTCCGGTATCTGTATATTCTATTCCTTTTCTTGCGTTAGAACCTGACATGTGGAAAATAAGCGGAATCCGCCGTGTTTCTTTCCATTCTATCGCTTCTTCTATTTTTCTTCCGATTAATTTCTCCATCTCTTGCTTGTATGCAATGGGCACCGCAGGATGGTCTCCGTAGAGAATGACAAGACTTTTTTTATCCAGTCCTGAAGTTTTAAGGCCATCTAAGAACCTGCCCAACTCTCGGTCAAAGTAGTTCATTGAAATTATGTAGTCGCCAAGCAGGGTTTCCCTCATTTCTTTAGGAAGGGGAAAACTGCCATCGTCCAGCCCATCAAAGTTAAATGGATGGTGGCTGCTCAACGTTACAATAAATCCAAAGAAGGGAGCTTTTGTATTTTGGAAAATATCAAGGGCCTCTGTAAATATCGTCCTATCGCTTAACCCTAGGCCTAGAACCTCTCCATTCGGAAAGCTGCCACGGCTGTACTGTTTGTCAAAATAAAGTTTAGGATGCATCCTGTGACAATTCCAGAATGAACTGTAGGTCCCCTGGACGACGAAGGCCTGGTATCCATTTTTCTTAAGAGCTTTGGCCAATGAATTGAAATCATTGTTCGAGAACCTTGTGTATGCAGCACCGGATGCAGAGGGGAAAAACCCGCTGTTGGCCATAAACTCTGAATCAGAACTAAGACCCGCTGCAGTCTGATTCCAAGCACGGGGAAAATAAAGTGAATCTTCTACAAAGCGGTTCAAATTCGGAGTGACTTCAGTACCACTAATCCTCAACCCTATGACAAACTGCTGGAGAGCCTCGCATTGTATCATTATCAGGTTTTTGCCTTTAGCAGGAGCAGTTGTGTTTTCCTTTAAACGACCGGAAAACCATGCTCTGATCTCATCTATTTTTTCCTGAGGGACGTAGCTAGGTTCAAACGCTTTAACCGTGAGAGAGATAATATCCTCCCAGTGGAAAGAGGCAGAACTGACCCACGTACAGACCGAAAGCCTGTCATACATTGCGCTCATGATATTGGGTCTTTGTTGCCTGAGCCTGTAGCCTGCGACAAGCTGAACAGAAACAGCAAGAGAAAGGACCAGCAGTGAAAGCCCAATCCTTTTTCTTGTCAAAGGCTCAAAACAAAGGGTTATCCGTTCCTTTTTAAGCAACCAAATAACTATAGGGATATCAACAAAAAGCAGTACATCCCGCAGTTTGAGCAACGACCATATGGACTTGGCTATCAGTCCTGTCTGAGGCAAGAGAAGTATATCGCGGAATATAAAGATATCTGAGTAGTATCTTATAAAGAGAATATCAGTAAGGACGAGGACCGAAAACAAGAAATTTATTACCAAGAGAGCGCTGCCTCTGTATTTTAGGGGAACCAGAGAGACCGGTATAAGGACAGAAAGTATCGCTCCCAAAGACGGCAGAGCCACAGCGAGAGCCCGCAGGGAATGCCTAACGGGATGAATTTTCAAACTTCCAAAAGAAGGCCAGTTTAGAACATCGGCAATTCTGTAATCTACAACGAAAAATTTAATCCATATTAAAAGCGTTAAAAGAATCAAGACCCTGAGTTCAATATCCCGGCACTTCATCCCTTTAACGGGCAAAATCTTCATTTTCTCAGTCTTCCCTCAAGACCTTAGGCAGCAGGTTATATTCAAGTATTCTGTCGCTTAAATTAAGTCGTTTTTTCACCTCTTCGGCCATTTCTGAATATTTGCTGTAGTCCAATTCTTCGCCTTCGGTCATATCTGTCGCATTCTCTGAATAAGGCTCCACGAAGACATTGTTGATAATAAATGAACCGTTCCTGAATATTACCGGTACATTTCTATTGTTTTCAAATAGGTTCGTCCCAAATCCCGCCTTAAATTCAAATCCCATAAGATCTGCAAGAGTTTCAGGCAGATCTATGAGACCTGTTGCAACTCTTTTTTCCCCAGATATAACTTGATCGGAGGGTATCCTTATCACCAAAGGTATACGCTGAATGTCTTTCCATTCCCAGCCATTTTTCAGGCTCTTGCCAAGAAGTTTTTCGAGGTTGGCTCTGTCCCATTTGGGAATCGCAGTGTGATCTCCGTACAATGCTATAACAGAGGAATCCAAAAGCCCATTGTTCCTGAGTTCCTCGATGAATTTCCCAAAGTGGTTATCAAAGTATTTAATTGACGTAAGGTAGTTGCCCATCAACGTACCATCTAAGCTCCCTGTATCCAGTTCCGTCTGGGTAAAAATACCTTTGAAATTATAAGGATAGTGGCTTGTTAGTGTTATTAA
>JAAYEY010000169.1 GCA_012728505.1 Synergistaceae bacterium
AATTCCTGCACGAATGCACGTTTGTCGTCTCTGTTAAGGTTTGTTACCATTATGAATCCTTCGGCAGCCTTGCCCGCAATTTCAACAGTCTTGGGCGAATCTGCTCCTTCTTCTCCTACGAACTGTACTTTTATTCCCATATCTTGAGCCTGCTTCATTGCCGGGCCGACCTGGAAGTAGTAGCCGCTGAAGAAAAGAACGTCGGGTTTAAATGCATTCATCTTTGAAAGATAGGGCTTGAAGTCTTTTTCGCTCATTGGGTACTTCTGATGCGATACGATCTTTACTTCAGGATGTTCTTTGAGATATTGTTCAAATCCCAATGTGAGTGTTGTGCCAAAGTCATTGTCACTTACGATAAGAGCAACTTTTTTGGCCTTCAGAAGTTTTACAGCAACATATGCCGCTCCCTTACCTTCAACAGTTCCTAGGAATCCGTTGCGGAACGTGAAATCGCCTTCAGTAATATCTGGGTGCAGCGCGTATGAAGATACAAGCGGGATTTCCGCATCGTTGAAGATGGTTGATACTGCACGAGTAGGAAGGCTGTATGACCCAGCTACGAAAGCGACAATTTTGTCCTGTTCGATAAGTTTATGTGCAAGTAGGACAGATTGTTTTGGGTCGGCAGCATCATCGTAGCAAATAAGCTCGATTTTTTTACCGAGGACTCCACCTTCTGCGTTAACTTTGTCTAATGCCAGCTTAACTGATTCATATGAGCTGAATCCATCTGCCGCAGCAAATCCTGTCAGTGGCGCGAGCATACCTATTTTGATGGTACTTGCTGCCATTGCCGTTCCACAGAAGCATATTAGTGCAAGACATGATACCATGGCGACGATTCTTAAAACTTTCTTCATAAAGAACACCTCCTGTATTTTTTACGGTAGGTTTTTATGCCTGCCAAGGAACACGCGTTTATTGAATTCCAAGATATGATTCTATGACCCGCTCATCTTTAATAAGCTCTGAAGCCGTACCCTCAATTACTATATTGCCGGTTTCAAGTACATATCCTCGGTCAGAAACATTCAGCGATGAAAGAGCATTTTGTTCGACGAGAAGGATAGTGAGTCCCTTGTCTTTATTAAGTGCTCTAAGTACCTCAAACACCTGTGTGGCGAGTTTGGGCATAAGCCCCATTGAAACTTCGTCGACCAAAAGAAGCCTTGGAGAAGAAACAAGAGCGCGGGCAATAGCCAGTTGCTGTTGTTCCCCTCCGGAAAGAGTGCTTGCCGATTGGCGGCTTCTCTCTTGAAGAATTGGGAAGAGTTCGTAAATACTATCTAATTCCTTCTTTAGCTTAGAAGAGATACCATATACTCCCATTTGAAGGTTCTCATATACAGACAGTTGAGGGAAGCATCTTGCACGTTCTGGGACTGTACGTATACCCATTCTTGCTCTTTTATGTGCAGGTAAGTTTGTTATATCGGCGCCTTCAAAAAAAATACTTCCCGATTTTACAGGCTGAAGGCCCATAAGGGCTCGCAACGTTGTAGTTTTTCCGGCTCCGTTTGCTCCGATTATTGAAACAAGCTCCCCTTGATCTATTTTGAAACTTATCCCGTGAACAGCCTCTATGTCTCCGTAAGAAACGCAAAGATCTTTAACTTCAAGCAACATGGCTGATATCTCCTTTACCAAGATATGCTTCGATGACCTCTGGATTGGATGAGACTTCTTCAGGAGTTCCTTCTGCCAGTTTTCGTCCGTGGTTCAGCACAACGATGCGACTGGAGAGTCCCATAGCAACACGCATATTATGTTCTATAAGGAGAATGCAAACTCCGGTGTCCCTTATGCTGCGTATCAGATCTTCAATTATTTGTATTTCCTCATGACGGAGTCCGGAGAAAGATTCATCAAGCAGAAGTAGGCGTGGTTGCAGAGCTAATGCCCTTGCGATCTCAAGCTTCCGCAGGTTACCTAAGGGGAGAAGTCCTGCCTTTGTGTCAGCCTCTTTTAAAAGTCCTACCGTATCAAGTATCTTTTGTGCGGCTTTTCTATTTTTATCCGATTTCCAGAATCTCCAGGAATTAAAAAACCGGTTGTAATGAGGCATTCCAAGTGCAACAATGATATTTTCTTCAACGGTTAATCCATTGAATGGTTTTACTACTTGAAATGTCCTTCCGACGCCTAGCGATGCCATTTTATGTGGTGAGAATCCGTCAGTCCTCTTACCGTCAAGATATATCTCGCCCGAGGTAGGTTCATAAACCCCGGAGATCATATTAAAGCAGGTAGTCTTCCCGGCTCCGTTTGGGCCAAGTAGTCCTAGTATTTCGCCGTGATGGATATCAAAGCTGACATCATCTAGTGCTTTAAGCCCACCAAAATTTATGGAAAGATTTTTTACGGAAACTAAGACGTCATTCAACTTTGTCACCACCCTTTGAGAAATGTTCTTTTTTCTTTTTTAGGTTTTTCAGCGACATTACAGTTGAGCCGCCAAGAAGTCCTCCAGGGAGGAACCTTATCATCATCAGCAGTATGGCTGCGTAAAGGAACATTCGGTAGTTGACCAGGGGCCTGAATAACTCTGGAAGTATACCAAGTACAATTGCACCTAACACAGGTCCCCATAGAGTTCCCAGTCCACCTGCTACGGCTATTGAAAGCAATGTTACCGAGAAAGGGAAAGAGAAAGAGTCAGCACTTATAAAACGCATGTAGTGAGAATAAAGAGCTCCCGAAAGACCTGCCATGAGTGTTCCGAGTACAAAAGCTGTAAGTTTTGCTCTGACCGGAGATACCCCCATACTGGATGCCGCTGTTTCTTCTTCTCGTACTGCGAAGCATGAAAGACCTGACCATGATTTTGTAAAGAGCCAGCAAATAATTACCACTAATGCAAGGCTGGCAAGACATAAAAAGAAATATCCCTGGGCTTTTAGAGGTGTACCTAACAAGTTTACACGTGGGATTCCTCCGATGCCCAGTGCTCCACCGAGGGCGGGTGTGTATTGAAAAATAGCTACTACGATGAAGTTGATCCCTATAGTTGTGATTGCAAGAAAGTCATCTTTGACGCGAAGGCTTGGTAGCCCACATAGAAAGCCAACGACTCCAACAATCAGAAGTGAGATTGGAAGGGCCTGCCAGAAAGTCAGTCCTCCGGCTGTTGTCAGCATCGCGTTAGAATAGGCGCCTATGCCTACAAATGCGGCATGCCCAAGTGAAATCTGGCCTGCGTAACCAACTATTACGTTAAGTCCACATGCGGCAATAGCCTGAATTATTATTTGTGTTGCG
>JAAYEY010000170.1 GCA_012728505.1 Synergistaceae bacterium
CTGAGAATCATCGAGATTGAGAAGAATTACCTCGGGCTTTGATGTCACAAAAGAGAAACCCCTTAAAAGGCGCCATTCCTCAGGTTTCAGTTCCATACTGCGCAGTGGTTTTTCTTCCAAAAGATATTCGAAGCAAAGATCAAGAAGTTTTTTTTCAGTCTCTTCATCGGGCGAAAGCTTTTTTTTAGCTTTTAGTCTTCCAAGTCGATTTTCTATGACGGCCAAATCACGAAAGATCATTTCATTTTCAATGATATCCCAGTCCCTTAAAGGGTCGATGCTGCCCTCCGGATGTTCCACGGATTTATTTGTGAAACACCTTATAACCTGAATAAGTGCATCTGCATCGGCTACAAAAGAGAGAAACGAGTTTCCAAGCCCTTCTCCTTTGCCAGCTCCTCGAGAGAGACCGGCCAAATCGACAAATTCGACCTGGGCAGGAGTTACCTTTTTAGGTTTGTGAAAATCTGCCAGAAAATCAAATCTTTTATCCGGGACTTCAACAACAGCCTTATTCGGATCTGTCTTTCCTCCGGCGTACGGTTTCACTTCGGCGCCGGCCCTTGTTATTACGTTAAAAACTGTAGATTTGCCACTTAAGGGTAGCCCCACTATTCCACAGTGCAGCATATTAATAACACTCCATTCTTATTCATCGCAGTCGACTATTATAATTTCACAAAAGCATGTTACTTCAAAACCTAATCCTGTAGTTATTTTTGCCACAGAAGTTATCTTACAATTTTTATGTAGATTATTACATGTCTTTTGTCAGATATTCTTGAGGATAAAAACAACATCTTGCAAAACCCGTATGTTTCGGAGTTTCCTTGACTTAGTCTACTACATCAGCCTTTACTGAGCAATTAAAAGGTCTTGCCTTTATAAGGTTTTTGTAAACATTCTTAACAAATGCTTTTTTTGCGCTACCGCTTATTTTTAATATGGCTGACGTTTTAACGTAGATTAAATATTAGGGAATTTTAGTAGAAAATACTGTCAGACCTGATAAACAACATCCAAGCACAAAATGGTGGTAAAGTCTAAAGTAGGCTATATCTTTCTTGACAACCCTATCACGCCGTAAGATAATCGATTAGCCTCAAGCAACTGGTAGAAAATAGACATGGGGGATTGTAACAAAATGAATCTTTTACAAATAAGAGACGAAGAGAGTGCTGTAATTGCGAGCATTCCTCATGGAGAAGCTGGCGAACGCCTTGAAGCAATGGGGCTTAGAGTAGGTAAAAAAATAAAGAAAATATCCGGGATGCCCTTTAGAGGTCCTATAACTCTCCTTCTAGACGGGAGGCACTTTGCCGTGGCACATGGCATCGCAGGCAAAATCGAAGTTGAAGGCATAGATTGTCCCCTCCCCGTGGCCGTCGAAAAGAGCCGTTTGTGGCCTAAATTCATATGAAATGCTCTGACTGCAACCTTTGTCAACAGAAAAAAGGAAGCTGCATAACTAGGTTCAGCGACTGTGGCCGTGTGCTTCTAATGGGAAATCCCAATGTCGGAAAAAGCGTGTTTTTTTCTAGGCTTACAGGTACACATGCCCTCTCCTCAAATTATCCCGGTACTACCATAGGCTTTACTGAGGGAAAAATGGACTACGGAGGCAAAACCGCCAAACTCATTGACGTACCCGGTGCATACACACTCGAACCTACTAACGAAGCAGAAGCCATAGCGCGCCGTATCTTAAGAGACGGCGCTGATGTAGTTGTTCTTGTCGTTGACGCTACTGCTCTTGAAAGAAACTTAGTACTGGCGATGCAGGTACTCGAACATGACCTCCCTGTAGTAATAGCCCTCAACATGGTGGACGAGGCAAGACACAGAGGAATACTCATAGATCTACCTCAGCTTGAGAAAGAACTGGGGGTCTCCATTGTTCCTACTGTAGCAGTAACAGGACAGGGCTTGAGCAACCTTGTCGCAAAAATGGAAGAAGCAAGAGTGAGCCATTTAAAACCTATGTCTAAAGAAGCGCGCTGGCAGGCCATTGGGGAAATAGTTGCAAAAGTACAGACTGTCACCGACAGACAGCATACACTTATGGACAGGCTAGAAGACATATCCGCACATCCCATTTTTGGAGGGGTAATGGGCATCGTCGTACTAATCTTCGGGTTTATGGCCGTTAGATTCGTAGGCGAAGGCATAATAGACTATGTCACCGACCCAATTTTCGATAACCTCTGGATGCCGGTTCTGGAAAAACTTAACATTCTGCTTGGAGAGGGACAGCTTAGAAATATCCTTATAGGAACCCTTTTCGACGGAAAGATTGACTTCGAGCAAAGTCTGGGAGTTCTTTCAACAGGACTATATGTTGAATTCGGAATGGTGCTTCCGTACATAATAGCCTTCTACTCCGGACTTAGCTTCCTCGAAGATTTCGGCTATCTTCCAAGACTTGCGGTTGTTTTTGATGCTCTTCTGCACAAGTTTGGCATACATGGCTACGCGATAATACCCACTCTACTGGGTCTAGGGTGCAACGTTCCAGGCATTCTAGGCACCCGGGTGCTAGAATCTGAGAGGGAAAGATTTATCGCTGCCACACTGATATCCGTAGGCGTTCCATGTGTTTCGATACAGGCCATGCTTGCCGCAACCTTGGGCCGGTTCGGAATGATTTATGTTGCAGCTGTTTACGGCATTCTCTTCTGCGTATGGCTTGTTCTAGGCCGGATAATGAACCTGACTTTAAAAGGATACAGCCCTGAACTCATTGTTGAGATACCCCCGTATAGATTGCCGTCTCCCGGAGCTTGGCTCCGCAAACTCTGGTTCAGGATGAAAGATTTTCTTTATGAGGCAACACCGCTCGTTCTGCTAGGTATTATGATGGTAAACATTTTATACACTATTGGGGTTATGGAAAAAGTCGCAGACTTCCTCTCACCTGTATTTGAAGGATTTCTTGGACTACCTGCTGCCACAGCCATTCCCATAGTCATGGGAGTTTTGAGGAAAGACGTGGCCATGGGACTGCTTATCCCGCTTCATCTTACGGCATCTCAGAGCCTTATAGCAGTGGTCGTTCTGTCCATGACTTTTCCATGCATAGCTACTTTCATCATCCTCTGGAAAGAGCTTGGCACCAAAAAAATGCTAATGAGCACAGGTATAATGATATCGGCTGCAATGGCGACCGGCGGTTTGATGAACCTTTTTTTCAAATTAATACAATAGCCCAACCAAAATTTAAATGTTTATTTTAAACAGTTTAAACAGAAAGACGGAGGTACTATGAAAAAAATAATTTTAGTACTGATGTTTTTTCTTTTCCTTCATGCCGGCCCATGTGCTGCAGAAGAAAACATCAGCATATCATCACCGGAAAATGCACAGATAGGACAACCCTTTCTCGTGACGGTTTCCTCATC
>JAAYEY010000171.1 GCA_012728505.1 Synergistaceae bacterium
GAGAACTGCGGCAAGAAACGTGCCGCGTAAAACTGCCAGGTAGGACATCTGGCGTGAAGCTGCAACGTGAAACGTGTTGCGTGAAGCCGTGGTGAAGCGGTTGTTTTAAAACCATTACCCAAAGCCATCGTAAAATCTTAAAAAATTATCTCCCTGGTCTGCCGTCGCAGCCTAGATTCAAGCGTGCCCCAGCAGGTTCATAAAACAATTGTTTGACCATTGTTTGACTATAGTTTGACCGCTCCTAAAACAACCGCTTCACTATTGCTTCACCACAGCTTCACGGCGACACAGTCGCCGCTTCACGCGGCTATTTATAGCCGCATTAGTACCTAAAGTGAATCTGCGTCTACATCCTTGAGAATTTCTTCAAGTGACACATAATCTATTTTACCTGTTGAAAGAAGTGGTATGTCCTCCATCAATAGAACTTTTTTGGGTACAGCCAACTCCGCCATTCCAAGATCTGTTAAAGCCTGGCGAACATCTTCACGTTTAAGGTCAGGTCTTGAAGTCACAAGCGATAATGTCTCTCCCCTGGGGCCTCCCTTTAGCATAACTACGGCATGTTTATCTTCAGGCCAGACTTCCGAAAGCACTTCTTCAATAGCAGCCAGCGAAATCATCTCTCCGCCTACCTTGGCAAATCTTTTCGCCCTGCCCAGGATTTTGACAAATCCCTCTTCATCTACACTCACAATATCTCCGGTATCATACCAACCGTCTTTAGGGGGTTCTATAACACCTGGGTTCGATGCTCTAAGGTAACCAAGCATTATATTAGGACCCTTTAGCCAGAGCCTACCACCCTCAGGTACTCCCTCAACTGGTTCAAGCCTGTGTTCCATGCCCGATACAAACTGTCCAACAGTACCGCTTTTATGGTGCGCATAATAATTATTTGCAACAACAGGAGATGCTTCTGTTACTCCATATCCTTCAGTTATCCTTACGCTGAAGCGTTCAAACCATGTTTCTTGAGTTGAATGTTTCAGCTTTTCTCCGCCCTGCACTAGCAGGCGCATAGTTGCAAAATCATAGTTGTCAGAGGCCGCTTTAGCATAACCTCCCAGGAAGGTGTCCGTTGCGAAAAGCATTGTGATTCGTTCATCGTAGCATATTGTAGAAATAGTCTTGTAATGTAGTGGGGTGGGATAAAAATAGACAAGAATCCCAAGCGTAACAGGCATAAATACACCGCAAAGACCAAAGGAGTGGAAGATCGGCATTATGTTCAATATCCTGTCGGACCTGTAGAAGTCAACTCTTGTAAACATCTGAGCATGGTTTGTGTGCAGGTTCTTATAGCTCAGCACAACACCTTTCGGAGCCCCTTCGGATCCGGAGGTAAATAGAACAACTGCAGGTTTGTCTGTCTCACCCTCTATGACGGGATTTGATTTTAAAAATATTGTCTTAAGAGCAGCTGTGATTTTTTTAAATTTTGTTATTTTAGGAGCAAGATCCTCCAGCCAAACGACCTTCAGTCCATCTTCTTCAACCGCTGCAATAAGAGCTTCCAGCTTTCCAAGTTCGACAAACTTTCTGGAAGTTATCACTGTCTTGACACACGCGCTCCTGCAGCAGTTCACAAGTGAACGGCCGCCGAGTGAGAAATTGAGCATTGCAGGTACCTTTCCCATTTTCTCAACCGCGTACATCGTAACTACCCCTCCCAACGATGTTGGGAGAAGGACTCCTATATTGTCCCCAGCCATTTTCTGGCTCTTAAGCACTTCCTCGATTAACAGCACCCTTGTAATAAAACCATTGTAGGTTACAGGTTTCTGCCCATAATCACAGAAAAGCCTTGTCTTCCCTCCGTACTGTTTTCTTACATCCAGAAGTACATCAAAGAATGGTTTATTCATTGTCCTTGCCGCAAGGGAGGCATCGTCCATGATTTTTTCAAGCTCCCTGCCGGCAGCAGCTGCCCTTTTCGGTCCTGTGAGCTCATCAGGAATATTAATTGTGGTTACAGGAAGGATGGTTATCTTAACTTTGGAAAAGAATCTCACACCACGTTTATGTTGAATGCGTGAAAAGGGCGTAAGCTCTGTACCATTGATATTTATCGGCAAAATCTTGGCCTTCGTATGATCGGCTATCATTGCCACACCTTGAGAAACTTTCATTGGGTTGCCAATCGTCGTGGGCTGGAGTTCGGGGAAAATTACACATCTTCCTCCATTTTTCAGCAGATTCAAAAAATACTTTAAAGTTAGCGGCGCATCTGCGTCTAATATATGTGTCTCAGCAAGCGGAAGAAAAAGTCCTATAAATCTTTTTTTTGTAAGCCTTCGTTCTATAGCAAAAGGAACTTTATCCGGAAGAAAAACCGCCAGAATCA